>DAOTAZ010000297.1:0-4744 GCA_035382965.1 Chitinispirillaceae bacterium
TCTGCTCAGCGTCTGATCGACAAATCCGGCAAGATGGCTCTGGGGCAGGTATTCAAGGCTGCAATCTCCGAATCGGGTTCTGGTGCTGAACGGATCAGAAACGCAGTTGATGAATCCTCTTTGAAAATTATTCCTCAGCTTGAGAAGAGAACTGGCTTCTTAGGCACAATCGGCAATATCGCTACTCTTCTCTCCTGCCGTATTGTGGAGGATATACCCGCAAAAGCGTGATAGAGATGACACAAAGCGGATGGGAGCGTTCTCGAAGGAATCGCGGAAAGCGGTTACGGGTATTTATCTTTACATCTATCCCTGCCGCGATCCTTATCACAGTTTTATTTATTAACAATCAGGACTTTCTCCGGACATCCACGGCAGAAACCGGGAAAACGAAAAATCCAGTCGTGCTTCAAACCAGCAACACCATCGAAAAAACTGCTCCGGTTAAAAAAACAGGAGAAAATCCAGTAATAAATACCGGGGAAAAGAATTCTGTGGCGCTTGAAAGTATTATCAAAGATATTTCAGAAAAGTTTTCGGAACCGGAATCTGAAACTATCACAGAGAAGACCGGGGCCTATGAAACAAAAACTGCTTTTCCGGATCCTGTTTCTCTTTCCGGGCTCGAGTGCAGGATAAGTGACAGATCAGATCTTCTGATACATTTTGACCTTGATATCTCTTTCAAAGATGAATCGAGACGGCAGGAAATTTTACTGAGAAGAAATGAAATCCGGGTAATAACTAAAAAGGTAATGAGTAATAAAGAGTTGAGCGTGATCAAGAGAGAGATCCTTGAACCGGAATTGAAAAATGAGATCAGCAGTCTTTTTGACCGTGGAATTATAAAAAAAGTTACATTTAGAAATCTTCAAATAGAAAAGGTTTATTAAAAGCCATGACATTACTTGATATACTTGGTATGATTTTCGGCTCGAAGCAGGACAGGGATATAAAGAAAATCCTGCCTGTTCTGGCGCAGGTAAACGGATTTCGTGACGCAATGAGCTCTCTTTCCGATGAGCAATTGAAGGGAAAGACCGCGGAATTCAGACAGAGGCTTAGACAGGGCGAGACTCTTGATGACCTTCTTCCTGAAGCGTTCGCTGTGTTCCGTGAGGCAACATTCCGGGTACTTGGTGAGAGAAAGATGATTACTGATCCGGTGCTTAAAAAAGAGATCCCGTTTATGGCCCACTTCGATGTACAGGTCATGGGTGCCATCGTGCTTCACCAGGGAAAAATCGCGGAGATGAAAACAGGGGAGGGAAAAACACAGGTGGCAGCGATGGCTGCGTATCTGAATGCCCTGTCTGGAAAGGGTGTCCATGTTATAACTGTCAATGACTATCTTGCCAGACGTGACAGTGAGTGGATGGGCAGGATTTTCAGATTTCTGGGATTGACAGTCGGTTGTCTTGACATTACAGAACCTCACAGTCCTGAGAGACGGCAGGCTTACGAAGCTGATATCACTTTCGGAACAAATAATGAGTACGGCTTTGATTACCTTCGTGACAATATGGCTTCCTCTCCCGAACATTGTGTGCAGAGAGAGCTTAACTTTGCAATCATTGACGAGGTTGACAATATCCTTGTTGACGAAGCGAGAACCCCTCTGATTATCTCCGGACAGGTAACAAGATCAAACAAGGAATACGATGAACTGAAGCCGCGGGTTGCAAAACTGGTCAGTGCGCAGACCCAGTTAGTCCAGAAAATCGTCGGTGAGGCAGAGGAGCTTTTACAGCAGGAAGGCAAAGAATATGAGTGCGGCTATAAAATGTTGATTGTAAAGAGGGGCGCACCTAAAAACAAGAGGCTTGCCAAAATGCTTAAGGAGCCCGGTGTGGCAAAGTTCATGAAAACCGTGGAAACAGACTACCTGCGCGAAAGAAAACTCCACGAGATCGATGAGGAACTTTTTTACACTATCGATGAATCAGGACACAGCGCGGAACTTACCGAAAAGGGGCGTGCGCTTGTAAGCGGCAGCAATCCTGATTTCTTTGTCGTTCCCGACCTGGCTGAGACAGTAGGGAAAATTGACAATGATCCATCACTAAGTGATGAAGAAAAGTCGGCAAAAAAAGAAGAGGCGCATCGTCAGTACGCCGAGCGTTCTGAAAGAATCCACAGCACAAGTCAGCTTTTAAGGGCATATTCTCTTTTCGAGCGTGATGTCGATTATGTGGTGCAGGATGGCCAGATATTGATAGTGGATGAGTTTACCGGGCGTATTCTTCACGGCCGACGTTACAGTGAAGGTCTGCATCAGGCTCTGGAGGCCAAAGAGGGAGTGAAGGTGGCTGGTGAGAATCAGACCCTGGCCACTATTACTTTTCAGAATTTTTTCAAGATGTACAGTAAAGTCGCGGGGATGACCGGTACTGCTGTTACAGAAGCTGGTGAGTTCAATGAAATCTACAAACTCGATGTGGTGACTATTCCCACAAACCGCCCGCAGGTCAGACGCGATTATAATGATGAAATTTACAAAACACAAAGAGAGAAGTATAATGCTGTTGTCAAAGAAATAAAAGAAATGAATGAAATCGGAAGACCTGTTCTGGTCGGTACAACATCGATCGAGAAATCAGAGCTTCTAAGCAAGCTTCTGCAGCGTGCGGGAGTGGAGCACGAGGTCTTGAATGCCAAGCATCACGCCAAGGAAGCCGCAATAGTGGCTCAGGCAGGAAGGCTTGGTGCAGTCACTATTGCCACAAACATGGCGGGACGTGGTACAGACATTGTTCTGGGCGGTAATTTCGAGATCCTGGCAAATCATGAACTTCTCAAAGAGGGGATTGAGCCTGATGAGCTGACGCTTGAGGAGAAACGTAAAAAGTACGCCAAACTGTATGAAAAGACAAAAGAGGAGCATGATAAAGTAGTCAGCCTCGGTGGTCTTCACATAATCGGAACAGAGCGTCATGAGAGCCGCCGTATTGACAATCAGTTAAGAGGTCGTTCCGGACGTCAGGGAGATCCGGGATCTACGAAATTTTTCCTCTCTCTTGATGACGATCTGATGAGGATTTTCGGCTCTGAGAGGATAGCCGCAATCATGGACCGTCTGGGAGCCGAGGAGGGAGAGGTTATCTCCCATTCGATGGTTTCACGTGCAATCGGTAATGCTCAGAAGAGAGTCGAGGGGCGGAATTTCGAGATCAGAAAGCATCTTAAGGAGTACGATGATGTGATGAATCTCCAGAGGATGGAGATCTATGGTTTACGCCAGAGAATATTGCGCGGTGAAGACCTGAGAGAGGAGATCCTTGACCAGATCGCTGCCTGTCTGGAGGGGATAGTGCTGAGGCATACCCGTGAGGGGAAATTTCCTGAGAACTGGGACCTTCAGGCGCTTTACGCAGAGATTCAGACTACTTTCGGAATTACATACAGGATTGCAGAAGCGGAAGCCGGGAGCAAGACACAGGACAGCCTTTTTGATGATGTCTGGAAGCTTGTAAAGGAGAAATACCAGGAGAAGGAGCGCAGGTTCGGCTCAGCAGTGATGCGTCAGTTCGAACGCGGTGTTTTTCTCATGGTAATTGACAATCTCTGGAAAGATCATCTCTACGAGATGGATCATCTCAAGGGTGGTGTGCAGTACAGGGCTTACGGTCAGAAAAATCCTCTTTACGAGTATCAGCGGGAGGGTTTAAAGCTTTTTGAGGAGCTTCGTGACAGCATCGCCAAAGAGGTCTCGAATTACATATTCCGTCTGGAGGGTGTACAGCAGGGACCATCACGGGATGTAGATCAATCCAGGACAGTGCACAGCGATTTTGACATCTACTCCTCATCTGGAGTTCCGTCAAGAGGTCCCGAATCCCGTGCTGCTCAGCCGCAGCTTATTACCAACCGGGTTTCATCGCCTCATACTGTGGTCAGGTCAGCGGTACAGGTCGGACGTAATGATCCTTGTCCCTGTGGCAGCGGCAAGAAGTACAAGAAATGCTGTTGTGCAGTATGAGAGGGTTGTTTTTTACCTTCGAAGGGATTGACGGGTGCGGGAAGAGTACCCAGTTAAAGGAGATCGCGTCACGGCTTGAAAGCAGGGGTGTACCGGTATTGACTACCAGAGAACCCGGTGGTACCCCTGTAGCGGAGAAAATAAGGGAGATACTTATCTCTCCGGAAAATTCAGAAATGGTAAACGAGTGCGAACTCTTTCTATATCTTGCTGCCAGGGCGCAGCATGTGAGGGAGAAGATTATCCCGGCCCTCCAGAAGGGTATGATTGTGCTTTGTGATCGGTTTCTGGAGGCTACATTTGCATACCAGGGGTTTGGCAGGGGGCTTTCTCTTTCGTTTCTGGAGCAGTTAAACAGTTTTGCCACAGGCGGGCTGATACCGGATCGTACCTTTATTTTTGATGTTCCGGTGGAGATCTCGGGTCAGCGGATGGATCAGATGAACAAGAAAAAGGATCGTCTGGAGCAGAACGGGCCGGAATTTTACGAAAAGATCCGTAAGGGGTACCTTTTTATGGCTGAGAAACAATCCGGGAGTTGTGTATTGATTGATGGATGTCAGGAGGTTTCCCGGATATCGGATCAGGTGTGGGAAGAGATTGAAAAACTTCTTGATTAAATCATTCAAAATGATTTTAAAAAACAGGAATTGTTATTGCTTCCTGATGTATTTTTAGAAATTGCACTCTAACCTGAAATCAAGGAAGCTGGTCCGGTTTTATTTTTCTGTAAAAACTACAGACGGGCAGAATCCGGATTATTAT
>DAOTAZ010000298.1:0-4713 GCA_035382965.1 Chitinispirillaceae bacterium
AGACCGGCACAGAAGGCCTCTTCGGGATCGAACGGAAGCAGGCTTTTTATTTTGCCGGATAGGTTTTTACAGATCAGGCCGCAACTGAGGGAATGAAGCCAGAATGCCTGCCTGTTAAAGAGGGCAGAGATGCTCTTTTTCTCAGGAAACAAATCAAAAACCGTGAGGCTCAATACTATTGTATTTATTACTTTAAACCCAAGTAAAACAACAGCGTTATTGATACTTGTGATTTTTCTTGGGATCCCATAGTAGGCGCTGTTTGCCAGTCTGAGCACTTTGGCAGAAAGGGAAAGATCCTGTCCGATCAGAAAAGCTACATCACTGGAAGACGTAAGTGGATCATTGATCATTCTGATAAGGTGGGAGGCAACCTTGGGCAGGGTCGGAAGGTTAGCGACCTGTTTGAATCTCTCCTTCTGTTGTTCATTTATCTGCATAATTCAGCCTTTTCCGATCTTATGAGATATTATTGATTATATTAGGATGGTATCTGAATTTAAAGCTAAATCTTTGCTGATTAAATTTGTCCTTTTTGCCAAAAAAGGATTATTTCTGCAGCGGATTATTCAATGTCATACTAACAACTAATCTCTTTCTTATATTTGCATGGTATTTTCAGAAAAAGTTATTTTGATATCAGGTCTGTATCTTGATCGTTTTTAACTGTTTAAATTCAAAAAAACCAATATTATAATAAGGATGACCAGAATAACTGAATTTTAGAAGTAACCTTTTTTCATTATTTCAACAAGGTAATCTTTTAATCGGGTAAATCATGGCCAAAATCTGTTCAATCTTGATCTTCTTTTTAACCGGTTACACAATGGCAAACATTGGCCCGGTGATTAATAATTCCGGCCAGGTTGGATTGGTACAGCTTTATTCTGCCAAGAGTCTGGGTTCATCACGTCTGCTTTTTAATACCAGTGCAGATTTCGGGTATGATGGAAACTTTGTGGTGCATGTTCTGGAAAGGAAAAGCGAAATAGATTTTGACACGGTAAGACCAGGTATGGCGGTAACCAATCTGCGTCCCAGCCTCGCTTTCGGTGCCACAAACTTTCTTGATATGTCAATCACCCTGCCGATCTATTTTGACCTGATGAATCATTATCTGCCCCAGGGTGGGATTGGAGACATTGAAGCAGGTTTGAAATTCAGGGTTCCTGGTGATAAGCCCAGAATCTTCCATGGAGCACTATTTACCTCATTCAGTTTTCCTACAGGGAGCCTGAAAAACGGTTATATTCCAAGAAAAACCTACTACTTTGCCAAAGACAGCATTTTGTTAAGTAATTGGCCTACAGCCAGTTATACTTCCCGCAAAATGGAAACTGAACTCCTTGCACTTATGACGCTGGATCTAAACTGGTTTCTTTTCCATGTAAATTCTGGCGTGAACTTTACCTACAATAAAGATTTGGATGAAACGCTTGTACTCTCTTCCGGCATTGAACTCCGGCCATCAAACTGGTTTGCCTTCTTTACAGAGATTGGAACTGAAACACGGTTTAAAAACGTGAGTAACGGGTTCAGGATTGACTCCGATCCTTTCCGTATTACTCCAGGAATAAGTCTTACTTCTTCCGGTGGTGCCAACTTTTCGCTGGCCGGGAGTTTCCGACTCTCTTCAGCAAAAAACACATTCAGATATATTACGGATGACGGGAAACTTTTTACTACAAAAACTGAACCGGCATGGAAGGTTCAGGTTCAGCTTGGATGGAATGGGCTGCTGGCTGCACAGGACAGAGACAGGGATTTTATCAAAGATACCGATGATGCATGTCCTGATGATCCTGAAGATGTTGATGGTTTTGAAGATAGTGATGGTTGTCCGGACCTGGATAATGACCATGATGCTATTCCGGATTCCCTCGATAAGTGTCCCAATCTTCCGGAGGACCTTGATGGGTTTGAGGATGAAGACGGATGCCCCGATTACGACAATGATAACGATGGAATACCTGATTCATTAGATCGTTGCATCGATTCTCCTGAGGATCATGATGGATATAATGATAAAGATGGTTGTCCGGATTATGATAATGACAACGACGGTGTACCGGATTCTCTCGATAAATGTCCTATGATTCCAGAAGATCTCGACGGATTTGAGGATGATGATGGCTGCCCGGACATCGATAACGATATGGACGGAGTTCCGGATAGTATTGATGCTTGTCCGAACACTGCCGGAACTGCCGAAAATGGTTGTCCTGAAACAAAACCCAAAGCAAAGGAAATAAAACGGGGAAGGGTTATTTTATCTGGTGTGCACTTTGAAGGTGGAAGTACGACTCTTTTACCTGAGTCCCAAAAAGTTCTTGACCAGGTTTTTGAATCTCTGACTGAGTGGCCTGAGATCAAACTTGAGATTCAGGCGCACACAGATAATTCAAGTTCATCCGCATCTTCCATGGCGCTTTCACAAAAGAGAGCTGAAGCTATACGAGATTATCTGATTAAAAAGGGTATTGAGAGTGGTCGCCTGATTGCTTCCGGCAGGGGAGATACTGAACCTATTGCTGACAATTCAACAATTCATGGCCGGAAACTCAATAATCGGGTAGAAATTCACCGGAGAGACTGATATTCCGCTCTGGCAGGAGTGTTTAATGAATAAATTAAATATTACGGTGGTTTTGGCGATCTTTTTATCATCTGCCATCTGTGATCAAACATTTGCTGCAATTAACACTAATGCTGAAAAGGGTGTGCTCCGCACTCTTTCTGCCCAGACTTACGGAAAAGCAAAACTGAATTTCGGGGCAGGGATCAGCTTCAATCAGTCTTCTGATTACTTTAAAGGCAAAGTAAAAAAAGGTTCCTTAGATTCCGTTCGTCTAAATGGGCAAGGGATTCCAAATTCTGAATTGGATCCGGCACAGCTTTTTTCATCCAATATTTTTGTTGCAATTGGTTTACTCTCATTCTGGGATCTGTCGATGAGCCTGCCATTTTATTATGACTGGGCAGGGATCCCCAATGTACGTGACGGTGGGATCGGTGATCTGGATATTAGCACAAAATTTAGTGTTCCTACACAGAATAAGGTTTTTAAGCAGGGATATCTGATCTCCGGCACAATACCGGTTGGAATGAGGAAAAACGGGCTTTTCCCGCGGCACCCATACTACCTGGAAAACCATTCCATAAATCCTGCTCAGTCTTTCTATTCGGCTAAGAGTCCCACACTAAAGATGCAGGCTCTGCTTTCGTTTGACATTGGTGAAGTAGTCAGTAAACTCCCGTTGATAGCACATGTAAATTTGGGCGGAGTAATGGCTATCTCAAGGGAAGATCAGCGTAATACTGTAGTTGGTGGTTTTGCCCTTGAGTACACCCCGCTTGATTTCCTGACTGTCTTTACGGATCTTTATGCTGAGTCGAGGTGGAGCAATTTTTCCACCAGACTTACCACTACAAGTGACCCGGTAATCTTCTCTCCAGGTATCAAGATCAAGGTTCCCACAGGGATGTACCTGATTTTTTCCGGTGATTTCTCTCTTTCCTCAAGAGCACTCTCAAACCGTCTGAATTGGAAACCTGAAGCAGGAGGGGGAAAAGGATATGAGTACTCCACTGGTGTGATTCCGCGTTACGGAGCACAATTCATCATCGGCTGGGATGGCTTTTTGACTGTTCAGGATGATGACAAGGATGGAATAAAGAATGATGAGGATCGCTGTCCAAGAGATCCAGAAGATATCGATGGGTTTGAGGATGATGATGGTTGTCCTGATCCGGATAACGATAAAGACGGCATACCTGATCTGAAAGATAAGTGTCCCAACGAGGCTGAAGATAAGGATGGATTTGAGGACGAAGATGGTTGCCCTGATCCGGATAATGATGGTGATGGAATTCCGGATCTGAAAGATCAATGCCCGAATGCTCCGGAAGATTTTGATGGATTTGAAGACCGGGATGGGTGCCCTGATTTTGACAATGACAAAGATGGAATTGTTGATTCTCTGGATAAGTGCCCTAATGAACCTGAGGATTTTGATGGTTTTCAGGATGATGATGGATGTCCAGATCTTGATAATGACAACGATGGCATACCCGATATAAAGGACAAATGTCCCAATGAGCCCGAAGTGTTCAACAATTACATGGATGATGATGGTTGCCCTGATTCAATAAAAAAGGAAGCTGACATACCTAAACAGCAGATCCTTAAGGGGATTGTTTTCCGGAGCAATAGCCCTGAGATGACTTTTGAATCGTATCAATACCTGGAGCCACTTATCAGACAACTTAAACAGTATCCTGAAGTAGAGATTGAAATCAGAGGCCATACTGACAGTGTCGGTGATGGGGCTAAAAACATGCAACTTTCACAGATGCGTGCAGAATCGGTACGCCAGTATCTGGGCTCCAAGGGAATTGAGCTTCACAGGATTCGCGCTGTCGGTTTCGGAGCTTCAAGTCCTATTGCAGACAATAGAACCGCTGCCGGAAGAGCTCAGAACCGGCGGATAGAAATCATTCGCCTGAAATAGTGAACAGGAAAACTCTGCATTGTGCAGAGCTCTCTGGCGGGCTCCATGTTCCTGTATGAAAACAGATACATACCTGAATTAAAAGGGTGCTTTCCTGTACTCGCAGTACCTGCCATCCTTTGTTGTACTCTTTTCTTGTCTGGATTGCTGTCTCCTGTGCGGGCTGATATAGCTCAGCAGTTACACTCATTTCTCAATTCTG
>DAOTAZ010000299.1:0-4711 GCA_035382965.1 Chitinispirillaceae bacterium
GCAAACGGCTCTTCCGCAGCCAGGAATCTTTCAGTTTCTGTCAACGGAACTGTACAGGTAAACAATCTCCAGATACCTTCTACAGGCTCATGGACAGAGTGGAGAACAGCAAAAGTATCATTGGATTTTCTCCAGGGTAATAACATTATCATCTTTACCTCTCTAAGCAGTGAGGGAGGGCCGAATCTCGATGTCATTTCTTTTTCTGACAGCCGTCTGCATAAATGCGCAACCCACATTAAAGATATAAAGAAAACGATTACAAACTCTTCGGTTGACTATAAAAACGGAGTAATCTCTCTTTGCATAAAAGATGGGATCAGCGCCACGCTTAAAGTCTACTCGATTTCAGGTAAACTGATAAAGACGCTCTTTTCTGGACAAGCCTCACAGGAAAGTTACAGAATCAGGTTGAATTCATCCAATCTGACCAAAGGAACATACCTGCTGGTTTTGGAGGACAATCTGAAAGCAAGGCATGAAAAGGTAATTCATGTGTGGTAGTGTCATGTTTTCTTACAGAGGGAGGGGTAAAAGTGAGTACTAACCGCGAAATTATAAAGGTTCTGGCGATCATTACAACATGCTTTTTGAGTGCATCCGGTCAGTCTGCTGAATACAGCGGGAATCCTGTATTTAAAGGTCTCTTTACGGCCGACCCATGTGCAATAGTATACAATGACACTCTGTATGTATTCACAGGACATGATGAGCAGACTCCGGAAGGGAAGTCTTTTCTCATGCGGGACTGGTATACTTTTTCAACTACAGACATGGTCAACTGGACAAATCATGGCTCAAAACTCAGACCCGGCAATTTCTCATGGGCAAGCGGTAATGCTTTTGCAGGGCATGTGGTAGAGCATAATGGTAAGTTCTGGTGGTATGTTCCTATGACACACAAGACAATCAAGGTGGGCGAGGGTTTTGCCATCGGTGTGGCAGTTGCCGATCATCCGCTGGGACCCTGGAAAGATGCTATCGGACAGGCACTTATCACAGACAAAACGCCTAACTCGATTACTCTTAATATCGATCCTTGTGTCTATATCGACAATGGAACTCCGTACCTTTACTGGGGTTCCTGGGGAGCTTGCAGGTATGTTAAACTCAAGGACAACATGATAGAGATGGACGGGCCGGTTCAAAATGTCAATGCCAGAAATTTTTTTGAAGCTCCCTGGATTCACAAGAGAAACAATATCTATTATCTATCCTATGCTGTCGGGTACCCGTCAACAACCGAATACTGCACCAGCAACAGTATTACAGGGCCATGGACCTATCGCGGGGTAATAAACGACAGGCTTGAGAACTCCGAAACCAACCATCAGGCAATAATAGAGTACAAATCAAACTGGTATTTCATTTACCACAGTGGCGACCTCCCTGGCGGAGGCACCTATCGCAGATCTGTATGTATCGACAAGCTTGAGTACAACAGTGACGGGACAATAAAAAAGGTAGTACGGACTAAAACAGGCGTCCCACGGATAATTTCTACTGCTGTTCGGTCCATGCCAGAGGAAAAGTTCATATTAATTGACAAATATGAGCCATCCCGCCGGTTCTCTCTCTTCGACCTGCAGGGGAGAGTAAGCAGAATGTCTGATCTTAACTGTAAATCTTCGCTCAGTACTGGGGTAACGATCAGGGAAAGAAGTGATATCTCCGGTGTATCGGGAACCGTGACAGTTTACTGATAAACCGGAAACCGGACAGGTGATTATACTTTCATTCAGAAAAGCAGTTTTCCCTTTTAAAACCACGTGTGTGTATCGGGAGATCCTTATGAGGTTTTATCCATCGTGTATTATTATTTCTGTCCTTTTTACTGCGACTTTTGCCGACAATCCCATCATAAACCACTTATACACAGCCGATCCGGCCGCACTTGTCTATAATGACACATGCTACATATTCACAGGGCATGATGAAGGTTCTACAGGATATGTGATGAAAGACTGGTACATTTTCTCATCCACAGACATGGTGCATTGGACAGATCATGGCCCGAGATTAACACTTTCTGATTTTTCCTGGGCCAGAGCAGACGCATGGGCCGGACATTGTGTTGAAAAGAATGGAAAATTTTACTGGTATGTACCAGTATCACACAAAACCATTAGCGGTTTTTCCATTGGAGTCGCTGTAGCGGATCATCCGCTTGGTCCCTACAAAGACGCAAGGGGATCGGCTCTCATTACAAATAATATGACCACCAATGTAAATATCTCCTGGGATGATATAGATCCCGGGGTGTTTGTAGACACTGACGGGCAGGCGTATCTTTACTGGGGAAATACAAGTTGCAAAATGATAAAACTGAAGAGCAATATGATTGAAACTGAAGGGTCAATACAGTATATCAATCTTCGGAGCTTTACTGAGGCTCCGTGGGTCCATAAAAGAAACAATATTTATTATTTAAGCTATGCTGCGGAGTGGACCGAGTACATTGATTATGCTACAAGTAACTCTCCGCTGGGGCCGTGGACCTACAGAGGACGTCTCAATGATCGGGTCCCATCAGAAACAAATCATCAGGCTATTATCGAGATGAAAGGAAGGTGGTATTTTATCTATCATAATGCTGCTCTGCCAGGAGGAGGTCCGTATAAAAGATCGGTGTGTGTAGATGAATTATTCTACAATGAAGATGGAACAATAAAGAAGATTGCCATGACTGAATCGGGTATTGAACAGACCGGAGATGGACCGTTTAAAACAGGTGTTAAGTACCGGATCGTATCCAGGCGCAGCGGCAAGGTTCTCGATGTTACGGATGGGTCAGTTTCCGCTGGGGCAAAGATCCAACAAACTTCTTCCCGTGATCATGATGAGAGTCAAATGTGGATTTTTGAGCGCACCGGAAATGGAACCTACAAAATTATAAATGAGAAAAGCGGACTGTGTGTGAGTACAGCGGGAAATAGTGTCGATGATCGTGCCAATATTGTGCAGAATTCTTTTACCGGAAACAAAGCGCAGATCTGGAAACCTCTGGGGACAGGGGATGGGCACTTTGCTTTTATCAATTTAGCCAGTGGAAAGGCCCTTGATGTACTTGATCTTTCAATGGAAGATAACGCCGACATTATCCTCTGGCCATATTGGCGTTCTGATAATCAGCAATGGTTACTCAGGGAAGTACTTCCTGCAGTGTCGAATAAGACTGCAATAATAAGTGAACAAAACAGATACTTCACGGTTTCATTGAATTCAGATGATTCCAGAGTGCTTCTGAAAAAAATTCCCGCCTGCCGCAATCCGGTTCTGGATATCTGTGATCTGCGTGGGAGATCCCTCTGGTCATCTCCATTGAATATAAGAAAAAGTGAGACAATTCAGATTAAATCCGGATTGTACCTGCCTTGTGGAATTTATCTGGTTACAGTAAAAAGCAGTGGAAAAATTATTAGTGCCGGGAAGCTGGTGACACGCTGAGAAGGAACTGATTTCAGGTAATTCTCCGTTATTTTACGCCTCATTTAAATAACTACGAGTCGGGAATGGTGCTCACTGACATCCAATGTGGGCACTGAGTATTATTGAAGTGGTCTGCGCTCCCTCATAGCGTTCATTCAGGTTAGTGGACATTTGTTTCTGCCAAAAATATGCTTCATGAAAACAACCGGGTTGGTATTATTTTTATGAGAAACAAAAACGGAATCATAACAGGTTGTAAGTAAATAAATAGTCATGAGCAAAAAAATATTTACAAGCCATAGAATAGAATTCTCTGATTCCAGATCGTTATCTACAATCGAGGATAAATCAGTAGATCTGGTAGTGACATCACCACCATACCCCATGATCGAAATGTGGGATAGTCTCTTTTGCTCATTAAATCCGGAAATCGGCAATTTACTTGAGCAGTTTAATGGAACCTGGGCTTTTGAATTGATGAATCAGGAACTCGATAAGGTATGGGATGAACTTGATAGAGTTGTAAAAGATGGGGGATTCGTGTGCATTAATATCGGCGATGCAACCAGGAAAATTGGTGAGCAATTCCAATTGTATTCGAATCATTCCCGGATAACCTCTAAATTCATTAATCTTGGATTTCAGCCACTGCCTGTAATCCTCTGGAGGAAAACAACCAATGCACCAAACAAGTTTATGGGTTCAGGGATGCTTCCTGCAGGAGCTTATGTCACACTTGAGCACGAATATATTCTGATATTTAGAAAGGGCGGAAAAAGGGAATTCAGGAATGCTGATGACAAAAAGATTCGAAACCAGAGTGCCTTTTTCTGGGAGGAGCGAAACAGGTGGTTTTCTGATTCCTGGGATTTAAAGGGGATCAAACAAGCAACAAATGATGAGAATGTTCGCGAAAGAAATGACGCTTACCCTTTTGAGTTACCTTATCGTCTGATAAACATGTATTCAGTCAAAGGTGATACGGTTCTTGATCCTTTTCTTGGTACTGGCACAACAACATTTGCCGCTATAGCATCAGAAAGAAATTCGATTGGAATAGAATATGACAGGAATTTTTCTTCTAAAATTCTCAGCAGTTTAAAGGATTTATGTAAAACTGCAAACTGCCTGATAACGAAGAGACTTGAAGATCACATCGTTTTTTGTGAAGAGTACCGGAGAGATAAAGGCCCTCTTAAATACAAAAACAGATGTTTCGGGTTTCCTGTGGGTGTGCGGAATTTTTTGTGTAAACTGGTATATAGTGCAGGTGTATTTAATG
>DAOTAZ010000300.1:0-4709 GCA_035382965.1 Chitinispirillaceae bacterium
AAACAGGCTCGATGAGCTAACTGAGCGAATCAACCAGATGGGAAAGTTCAGTGAGCCTGAAATTGATTCTATAAAGCAGGAAGCACAAAAGATCTCTAAAGAAATAGAGATCTTCAAATCGCATCTTTCCTCAGAATGAATTATTACTGCCAGTGCTTTTCTGCTGCTTCCAGAGTCTGAGAAATGAGGCTTGAAATAGTCATTGGACCAACTCCGCCGGGAACCGGTGTGTATGCGCTGCAGTGCGGAATTGCACTTTCAAGATCGATATCTCCGAAATTGCCTGGATGGTAACCTGCATCGATAAGAACCGCACCCTCTTTAATCCAGTCTCCCTGAATGAATTTTGGTTTCCCTACCGCGCCTACCAGAATGTCTGCGGTTTTTATGACTGAGGGCAGATCCTTTGTGCGGGAGTGGCAGATGGTGACAGTCGCATTTTTATTTAAAAGCATCATTGCCATGGGTTTTCCCAGAATCGGGCTTCTGCCTACTACAACCGCGTGTTTACCCTCCAGGGGGATGTTATAATGCTGCAGTATTTTCATTATTCCTGCAGGTGTAGCACTTCCGTAAGCAGGTTCGCCCATGGACATTCGCCCGAATCCAAGGCAGGTTACCCCATCGACATCTTTTTCCAGTGAGATAGCATCAAATGCCGCTCGTTCGTCTATCTGCCTGGGAACCGGGTGTTGAAGAAGTATCCCGTGTACATCCGGGTCATTGTTAAGGTCATGAATCTGCTGGAGAAGTTCTTCTGTGGTAGTGGTTTCCGGAAGGTGGATCTTTTGGGAATTCATCCCGACTCTGGTACAGGCATTTCCTTTCATTCTGACGTAAGTTTCAGATGCCGGGTCATTGCCTACCAGAATAGTAGCCAGAACAGGAACTCTGCCGCCATTTTTCTTTTTTAATATTTCGACTCTGCTCCGAAGATCTTCCTCAATGGATTTTGCCAGTGCCTTACCATCCAGTACCAAAGGTTGCGCCATTACTTTCTCCTTTTGTGTAGAATAAAATAAATTCCAACCGGAAGGATAAGAGAAAATTCCCTGCAGGGGCATTACTTTACTGTTTTCCTTTTTCCATGCTTTCTTTTGAATGCTTCCGTTCAGAACATATTTTTATTTTCTGGGAGCAAAGGGAATTATTCCCCTTGATTTCCAATAAATCACTTTACCTCCGGACTATCATGTTAATCGAACTGCTTTATCAGAAAACCGGCATTTTTCTTCTTTACAGTAGATTGTTCAGTACCAGCCTGGCCACAGTGCTCTCCTTTTCTCTGGCGATGCTTCTTTTCCCCTTTTACATCAATTTTCTGCGGAAGTTCGGAATGAGTTCCGAGTTTAAGGATAATAAGGGAACAGAACCAGTGATGCCGGCCGGAATACTGTTCCTTATAATTACTACTTTAACGGCTCTTATCACGGTACGTCTGAATTCTTATGTGATTTCCGCATTGGTGATTTATGTTTTTTTCGGGATTATCGGGGCAGTTGATGATGTAGTGAAGGTTGTAAATAAACGCAAAGTAGTAAAAGGCCTCCTTTCCAAACAGGATTATCAGTATAAGGCTGATGGTATTTCAGCGACTCTTCGGCTCTCTCTGTATCTGATTATCTCTTTTCTTGTAGCTGTCGCGGCTTACGAATATATCCCGAATATAAACGGTACAATCAATCTTCCGTTTGTAAGCATACTGAAAAAATATCCCTATCTTCCATTCTGGCTTTTTATTCCCTTCATGACCATTACTATTGCGGTCCTGGCAAACGGAGTCAATTTTACCGATGGTTTTGACACTCTGGCAGCAGTACCCTGTATAACCAGCCTTCTTTTTGTAGGGGTGATCTCTTTTATTTCCAGTAATACTGAATGGTGTAAATACCTTCTTATACCATACATTCCTGGTCTGCAGGAACTGCTTCCGTTGATCGGCGCCATCATAGGAACGCTTCTGGCGTACCTGTGGTTTAACTCTCCGCCCTCAACTATTATCATGGGCGATTCGGGATCAGTGGGGCTGGGAGGGCTTATAGGAATTCTGTTCGTTTTTACCAAAGCCGGGTTTTACCTGCCCATAGTGGGTTTTATCTTTTTAATGGAATTTGTTTCTGTAGTGATTCAGATCGGATACTTCAAGATGACTAAGAAGCGGGTATTTCTGATGGCTCCCATTCACCATCATTTCCAGATAAAGATGAGAAACAGCGGCAGATATGGCGGGGAGTTCCAGATCAAATCCAAAATTGCATGGCGATTCCACATCCTTTCTGTCGTTTTACTTGTTTTAGGTCTTGTATTGTTTCTTAAAATCAGATAATATATCAGAGCGGTCTTTATGGTTACTGACCTTTTATCAAACTACACATCACCTGCGGGAAAAGAGTTTACTTTTGCCGCTGCTCGTTTTGCGGGCATAAACCCTTCGAGCCATGTTCTTGATATGGGCTGCGGTTATGGAGACGGAGCCTGTAACATGGCTTCTGAATTCCGCTGCAGGGTTACTGCCTGTGATATCAGTGGAGAGAATATCGAGTTTGCCCGTCAGCTTGCGGTCGAACGGAATGTAAGCCATCTTATCGATTTCAAGACTCTGGATCTGCTCTCCGATACTCTTCCTGAAAACTCCTTTGATCTGGTTCTGGCTGAAGGCGGTGTTCTTTCATTCATTTCCAGGCGCAAGGGTTTAAGCCTCGCTTCATCACTGCTCACATCCAGAGGGTGGATGGCGTTTTCTGATCTTATACTTCTCTCGGATAAGGTTCCGGATGAGATATTAAGCATTTTTGAGAACGACAAGTACCACTATGAAACAGAGCATTCTTTCAGGAAACTTGTTTCTGAAATGAATATGGAGGTTCATTTTATGGCTCTGGTTCCACCCAGCGGCTGGGATAACTATTATGCGCACATGGCGCGAAGGATGGAAGACAGCAAAGGCTTCTTTGCTGATAAACGGATTAAACTTGCCTTTCATCGCGAGATTGATGTATTCTATCGCCTTGAAGGGTTCAAGCACGTCGGCTACTTATTCTGCATAACCCGCAAAAAAAAGTGATCATTGTGATCAAAATCACAGTCGCATCTTAAACATGTAAATATATTGAAAGATAGCAGCACTATAACACCCTCGACCACAAAACCTTTTCTTAAGGAGGCTGTATGAGATTATTCACCTTAATGGCTGCATTTTTGTGCACTGCTTCATCTGTGCTTGCACAGATTCAGCCGGTCGTAACAGACAACCAGGGTGAAGGAAATGTAAACTGGGAGGAGCGGTTCATAGTCGCAACGGGCATTGGAGCACCTAATCCCGATTTGCCCGAATCTGCACAGAGACCTGCTGCCATAAGGGCTGCGCAAACTGTAGCACTCAGAAACGCGATTGAAACTGTTAAGGGAATCTTTATCAATTCCAGCACTACTATCCGGAATTTTATGGTTGAAAACGATGAAATCACAAGCAGTGTCAGCGGCTATGTGAAGGGTTTTGAACAGGATGGTAGAATCAGGTACATGAACGATGGCAGTGTCGAGGTGACCATGAAAGTGCCGCTTGACGGTATAGGTGGGATTGGTGAGATGGTGATGGGAAACAGCATCAGTGAAAAACCCGCTATCAAGAAGTTTGAAGGAGAAAAGGCTAAAAAAGAGACTGTGTTTACAGGTCTTATCATAAACTGCAAGGGGCTAAATATCAAACCGGCTCTGAGTCCTCGTGTTATCGATGAATCCGGCCGTGAGGTTTACGGAAGCGCCTATGTTTCGCGCGAATGGGCAATCAAAAATGGAGTGGTCGGATATGCCAAGGAAGTGGAGAAAGCGGCTAAACAGGTTGATCGTATCGGCAAAACTCCGGGTCAGATAAAGGCTGTGAAGGCTCATGGGGAGAACAGCACCGATATAGTAATCTCCAATGATGATGCGGCAAGCGTAAGAAGTGCAGCGGCAAACCTGAAATTTCTCTCGGAATGCAGAGTTCTCTTTGTCATAGACTAATAACGGAGGAAAGATGAAAACACTTAGATTGCTTTTAGTTGCCGGAATTGCCCTTGGTATGATTGCCGGTTGTGCACCGAAAGCCAGAAAAGCCGGCGGGAAGATGGATGATCCGCCAACTCATTACAAACAGGGAATGAAGTACTGGGATATGGGCAAATATGCCCAGGCTGAAGAGGAATTCAACCTGGCAAAATCTCTTGATCCCAAATATGCTCCTGCCTATGCCGGTCTGGCACTTACGACTGCCCAGAAAGCATCAACTGCATCAGATGCAGAAACTGCCAAAAATGGGTTCAAGGAGGCAATCAAGCTGGCAGACAAGGCTCAGGAACTGAATTCTGAACTTCCTCTGGTGTTTATTGCCAAAGCAATTGTGATCACAATGCAAAACGAGGGAATACCGGTTAAAGAGTGGCTTCGGGATGTAGAAAAGCAGTATGAAAAGGCTCTCAAGCTTGATCCGGAAAACTCTGAATGTTACTACAGAAGAGGTGTTTGCTATAAAAAGGCCTATGAATTTTCAAAAGCAGTAAATGATTTCAGGAAAGTGCTCGATCTCAACAAGGAATTCACTCAGGTAGCAAATGAGGAGTGGGAACTTGTACAGAAGATCGAACGGGCAGCGCCTGGAACCGATGTGGGAAAGAAAATCGCTCTGGTGGAAAAAATCGGACGGGCCGACCTGGCTGCACTTTTTATCT
>DAOTAZ010000301.1:0-4708 GCA_035382965.1 Chitinispirillaceae bacterium
ATGCGTTAAGGGTTTTAAGTGCCTGTTCAATGGATGTTTCATCTGAGGCACTGACTGTTGTTGCAGGGAAAAGGTTTTTGGCTGCAAGTGCTTTACCAAGCTCCACTATCATAAGGGACTGATTGTTTTTGAAACCACACCCTTCCTGGGTTCCGTTTGAATTCCACCAGCCAGCGCTTGGTTCGTTGAATGGTTCAACGGTTCTGAAAAGAATATTATAGGTTTCCTTATAGTGCTTTACGACTTCGGTAAGGTAGTCAGCAAAGTCATCAAAATAGTCGCTCTTAAGGTTGTCAGATCCATCACTGCTGCCGGCAGCACAACCGCTCTTTGTCATCCACCAGGGCGGAGAATTGGAGAATGCCTCGAAGATAAGATCTTTTCCCTGAGCAGCAATCTCAAGGAGAATGTTGCGCTGACAGGAGTCGGCACTCCAGTCGTATGGACCGTTTTCAGTGGGCTTGAAACCGGGAATGGCTGCACCTCCGTTACCTTTGGTCAAATGATTATGCCCCGGTCTGTCACCTCCTCCGATGTTATACCTAAAGATATTGTAACCCAGTCCGGTATCTGGATTGACTATTGCACCAACCAGTCTGGCTCTGTTCGCCGCACTCCAGCGTCCAGTATTGTTTGCCCACCAGCAAAGACTGCTTCCCCATCCCTCAAAACGCTGATATTTTACTGATGGGTCGATTATTACTGTTGCACCTTCTGCTTCTGACAATGCAAGAAATGCAACTGCCATGAAAGAGATTAATTTCAACTGTTTCATATGTAATCCCGGGTTAAAAAATTTCCTTTGACCGGTATGAATATACAAGGCCAGAGGCGTTTGATAAAATATACATTTTATAAACAGTTTTCAGGCATTTGAGGTTCCACAGTAGGTTTCTCTATCAACAATTACTATACAGGATTTTAAAAAAGAATATCAGTTTTTAGGCTGAACATCCAGAACAGCTTGTAGAGGAACCGATTCAGGCGTTTATTTAAATACCATTTTTAAGATTTGAGAAGAAGTAAATCAGTTTTTGCAGTATTTGTTACAATCATCCCTGTTTTTGAATGATTTCCTTAAAAAACTCTATAACAAAGTTTTTTTCGTCTTTTACGGATAAGGATACAATAATGTCATTTTTGGATTATAAACTGGCTTTTTATAACTTCGTTTCTGTCTGGAATCCTTATTGTCATCACGTAAAAACCCGCAGGTAATCTGTTGTTAATAGCTATTCTGTGGATTCCATGCGGCAGGTTGCCACTGTAAAAATCTGACACAATTCTTCCCTGAGCATTGTAAAGCTTAATGTCAATTTTCTCCTTACCGGGAGACCTTACAATGAGACCGGAACCATTGATATCGAACGACCACTTCTCTATTTTGCCGGGAACTGTTCCTGTATTCACAGCAGCATCTTTTCCCCAAACTTCCGCTTCAATGATGCTCAGCCAGTTGTTATTATCAGAGTTGACACCTGAAGCGCTGATTTTCACATATCGGCCGGTTTTTTCAGTGGTAATAATTGTTTGAAGTGAAGGGTTCAACATTGTGGTACCGCTCCATACCTGCACCATCTGCTCATCACCCACTTCAATCTTCAACTCATAAGTTCTGCTTACTCCATTCTGAGCCATAATCCTGAGAGCATTTATAGCCTTTGTGGAACCAAGATCAAAAGTTATCCAGGCATTCTCAATAGTATTATCGTTTGCCCATCTGGTGGCAGTATTTCCGTCAAAGGAGTTCTCTTTGGGATTACCTGTCTGCTCCGCACCTGCCGTAGCGGATATGATAGCCAGTTTTTTGGTACCTGAGGGAACAGATGGAGTAAAGTGGGCAACAGCAGAGATATCACTGTTAATTGTTATTTTGACGGATTTTTCGGTACCGCTCAGAGCTCCGCTCCACCCGCTGAACTCCCAGCCCTCTGCAGGAGATGCTGTAAGTGTTACCTCAACACCGGACTTATAGCTGTCGGAATCGGGTGATTTGCTCACCGAACCGGATCCGATTACTTTTGTTGTCAGAGAATAGGAGGCATTTTGACCAATTATTGATATGTTGGGTTTAGGAGGAGTATTCATCCCGTTGCCCAGGTAAAAGTCAACCATATTTGACTGGTAATACCCTTTGAATGTCATACAGTTCCTGTATGCGGGATTGTGGGGAAGAGTGTAGATTCTGTCTGGTGAAGGATCTGTGGCGGTGAACACAAGCAGACTGTTCTGATCATCAGCAACATATACCACCTCTTCGCGCCAGTCACCAAGTATATCGCCGTAAAATCCGGGTACATTCCGCGCCCATTGAATATTGTTTTTAAAAGTAAACAGGCGGCTTTCACTGCTGTTCTGGTAATTCCACTTAGTCATTTTGTTGTTGTCCAGGTTCTCACTGAGCAGATCCCCATCCCACCAGATACGCAGGTTCGGATATGAGGCCGGGAGTACATTTGATACTCTGGAGCCATTAACATTGTAAATACCATCAGTAAAACTCCAGAATTCATATCCGGGTGTACGGGGGTCGAAATCCCCGGCAGTTCCCCGGGCAAGATCAGATACCTGATTGAGAACCTGCTTTTGTAAAATGGAGCCGGTCTTTGCATCGTAAAGAGCCCATGCAAGTCTTGAGGGGTTATCCTGCTGTATTGCATAGCCCTCCAGTCCGGGACGCGAGGGATCAAGATCTCCCACATGAAAACGATCGCCGTGAACCAGCCCGCCGGTCCGTCCCAGACTGTAAAGAAGTGTACCGTCAGGCTTGAGGCAGTATCCAAATGGAATGATCTCATCTTTCCCATCCCCATCGACATCTATTGTCCTCACATTATGACCATCAGGACAGTCCTGGTTCCCGCGGAGCCATTTCCAGTGCATCCTGAATTCACTGCCGGCATAACCGTATGCAGTTACCATCATATTGAAGCCACCGGAACCCACCCTGTTTTTGGCTGAGAAGATTATGCTGGGATTTACTCCGTCAAGATAAGCTATTCCCATGTGTCCACTCATCGGTCCATCAGAAATGTAATCTGTGGGAATTGACGCACGTGCAAGCTCTTTTCCTGTCATCCCTTCCATTACCGATATGAACAGGCGGTTGTCATTTGCATCTTTGAGAACAGAACCATCACTGAACTTTACTCCGTTTGCCGTTCTCATGATCACTTCCGCTTTCCCGTCATTATTGATATCGTATACAGTGAGGCAGTCATTGTGCCCTATACCGACTGAAGAAGAACCGGGTTCGATATTGTTTCTGTTCAGACTGTTTGGTCCGCAGTCAAGCTGCCATAGAAATGTACCATCACGTTTGTATGCCTCTACTACCTGGGTCTTTGCAGCGTCTGAGGGAGTTTTCATGATAACAAAATCATACTCCCCATCACCGTCCAGGTCTCCTACCCAGATTAGCCCTGGTGTATATCCAGCCTGTTTTCTGATGGGAACCCGCAGACAGGGTATGGTGTTTGATCCATGAACATAAGTCACGACAGAAACTGCAGCGGATCTGGACTGTTCAACTCCACCAACAACTGCAGCCACACTGTAGTTACCGTTTGAGTTGGTGTTATCGACGTAGTTGGAGACCTCAAGGTCTGCGGCAATCCGGGTATCTCCTCTGTAGAGGTTGTATTTTGTGCCATTGTAAAACTCGGGAACCGGTATTCTCCAGCTTACAAGAACCTGGCTTGAGGATCGTCTGACGGCGACCAGGCCTCTTCCAAGGTTTTCCATCTTTCTCTGTGCTTCTGAATTAAAGGCGAAAACAGAAATCAGGAAAATTACGGCAATGAGTTTTGGGACATTTCTGGTGAAAGGAGCACTCGTGAGCATTTTATCTCCTTTTAAAGGCAGGTTTCATGGTTATAAAAGGTACAATGAATAATATATGAGTTTAAAGGAGTAAAATCAGGGGAATTTAGGGGGGGTTATGAAAAGTGTGTACAGATTGTATACAGATTGATGCGTAATTGATTGGATAGTAAGAGGATATGAATAATTAACGATAAAGTAAGAGATGGCTTTGTGTACAGGTGTTGTTCAGTTGCAAAAGGGACGGACTATCTTGATTAGAATAAGTTGTAGTTACAGGTCATAATAAATGATCTCATTTGTTTTTTCTGGGTTGATATTTCAGCAGGTTATCTTTCTTACAAGCAGAGGGTACAATAGCCCTATTATCAGGGGATATAACTCAATCCACAGGTAGGTTTTCGGGTTAGGCTTTTAAGAAGTTTTTCGTTGGGAATCTATGATTAGTAACTCTTTATCGTTTCAAGAGAAAGGGACGGACCAATTTTATTATGTTTGAGTGTTACGTTTTCAGGGACGGACTAATTAGTTATGTGTAATTGCTTATCGCGCAAAATAAAAAGGCTTTTTTTTATTCTAAAGATATCTGATTTGGGGATTGATATTACTGGAGACTATCCTCTTCAGGCAAGTGTATAAAAACCTTCCACTTCCTGGACCAGGCAGGCTCTTCAAGCAGCTTTTAAGAAGGTGTTTAATTCAATCTGGCCCTATGCAGAGCAGTATTCCTCCACCTCAGAAGCACCTTGCTTCACAAGAACAGCAATTGGAGGAATAGTCATTTTTAGAAACCTGGCAATGACAGATAAAGGTATGAGCTCCTGCTCATGGGATTGATAACAGAATTCAGCCCGTGCCTTCGACCGCTTGTCCTTCCTTCCCCGCT
>DAOTAZ010000302.1:0-4678 GCA_035382965.1 Chitinispirillaceae bacterium
CATGAATAAAAATATTTTGGTAATAGGTGTGTCCACCAATTCGGGTACAATTCAGACAGATCTGTCACCAGCATTTTACTCCATAATATACTGATACCTGAACTGGCTTTTGCCTTCCACAGATTTACTTTTTCTGTAAGTGTGTAATCAGGGCATGTAAATGAGGGCAACATGATCCCCCATAAAACTGACTTCATATCATGGGTAGTACCGATTCCAAGATCATGCATGGCAATATCGCGTATTATTAGGTAAGATCGAGGAACTCCTTCTGTCAAAGTTACCGGCGATGCCTCTAACTTTTTAACCATCTTCTTATTGTCATTCTCCCGATATCTTTTCAACATATAATCATAGGCCAGCTTTTCCGATTGAAGTTGACAGGAAATCTGAGCAACGTGTTCAACTCCTGCGTAAATCGTGTTATTATTTGAAGCCAGGGACAGAGCACTCTTGTTATTAAATCCTTTGGCAACCCAGCTTATGCCATTGTCAGTTGAACGATAAAATGGTTATACGTATCGGTTTCCTTGCCAAAAAAAAACCCCACTCCCCCCTGCAATAACCTATTTTTTAAAGTCTCAATAAACTCCTTTAACAATCCGAATAGATAAAATCACAGGGCCAGGCCCTGCGCAATCAAAGGCTGTGAACCCCGCCAGGCCCGGAAGGGAGCAACGGTAAGCAGATTCTGGATGTGCCGCAGGTAAACTTGGCCCTTTTTTTGTCCCCTAAGGTCCACAAATCTCAATACTACTACAGAAGTAAACTCACGCTCTTCATCGGGGTCGGTATCGGCATCGAAAAGCCGTGGATAAGCACATCAGTACCGTAGCACGTTCCGGCCCATGGAGGTCTTCCGGAATGGATAATAATTCGTTACCTTCAGCGGGGGTTTTAGGGGCCCGAATTACGGCCCCTACCGTTTCTTGATCAGATATCATGGCCTGAATGCCTGTTTTCACAGGCATGACACACAGGGTGGCATATATCTACAATATGAAATATTTAGCCCCTGGTGGATATTCCTTTTTCTATGTTTCCTTTTATATAGGTGAAAATATTAGAGTACCTTTCGAATACCGATACCGATTCCGATACCGATTCGGAGACAAACATTTGATGTAAAAACAAGCAAAGTACCTTTTATTTTGAATTTCCCGCTGTGCGGGTCGTATTTTTACCATATTATAAAACGTTATCGTGGAGATAACACCCGGAAACTCTGAAACGGGAAAATCCAGCAGTTAAATCTTATGAGCTATATTGTCTTCGCACGAAAATGGCGCCCCAAAACCTTCGATGATGTGGTCGGGCAGGAGCATATTACTAATACCCTCAAGAAAGCCATCGAGAAAAACCGCGTTGCCCACGCCTATATCTTCTCAGGAACTCGCGGGGTAGGGAAGACAACTACGGCCAGAATCCTGGCACGGGCTCTCAACTGCGAAAAAGGACCAACTCCGGAACCATGCGGAGAGTGTACCAACTGCAAAAACATCCTCAGCGGCTCCAGCTTCGATGTCCTGGAAATTGACGGCGCCTCAAACAATGGTGTCGATGATATCAGGGAACTGCGCGACAATATCGGGTACTCCTCCATGGGCGGAAATTACCGTATCTTTGTGATCGATGAAGTACACATGCTCACAAAATCCGCCTTCAATGCCCTGCTTAAGACCCTTGAGGAGCCGCCAAAAAATGTGATCTTTATCTTCGCCACCACTGAACCTCAGAAAATCCCGGCAACTATCCATTCAAGATGCCAGAGATATGATTTCCGCAGGATTAGTGTTGAGCAGGTCCTGGGACGTCTTGTCCATATCTGTGAGTCCGAGAAAATCGCCTTCGAAAAATCCGCTCTCACACTCGTGGCGCGAAAAGCTGAAGGAAGCATGCGTGATGCCCTGAGTCTTCTGGATCAGGTCTACTCATTCTGCCAGGAAAATATCACCGAAAAAGAGGCCAGAACTGTACTGGGCCTGGTGGAGACAGAAGTTTACGAGCGTGTCATGGACTCTATCGCCAGCAAGGATCCCGCACCGGCTCTTAAAGCTGTCCAGGATATCCTCTATCAGGGCTTCGATCTCCAGGAGTTTATCCTCGGGTTCCAGGAACACCTCAGAAATCTTCTCTTCTCCAGAGTGCCCGGCGCGCTTGAGAGCAGAGGCATTGATCTTGAAACCGATATGGTGCAGAAATTCTCGAAGAGTGCGGAACGGTTCTCCGACGGGGACCTGCTGAGGATGTCCGAAATTGTCAAAAAGGCTGAGCAGGATATCAAGTGGAGCTCTTATCCCAGGTTTACAGTTGAAATAATGCTGATAAAACTGGTTTACATGGACAATACCGTTCTTATCGAGCAGTTGATAAAATCACTTAACTCCTCAGACACAAACCCGACAGATACTGAACCGGATCTAAAAAAAAAAATAGAAACACCTGAGCCGGTGACTCAAGCCCCGCCGGAATATATCGCTCCTCCTGTAGAATCATCCATAATAGCTGTTGAAGAGACTCCTGCGCTCTATGCAGTGAATACATCATTTGAAGAGGACAATCCGGGAACAGCTCCGGTAGATCTGAAAAAGATTTGGCCTTCTTTTCTTGATTCTCTTCTGCGCGACAGGCCAAATCTGGGTTCATTTCTCTCACTCGCCTATATTGCTTCCTCAACAGATAACTCCATAGACCTGAAATTTCCAGCAAATTACAAATTTCAGTTCTCTGAGGTGACTAAAAAGAATAATAGAAACGAAATCTCAAAACTGCTTGATGAGTTCACCCATACTCATATCGACTTGAGGATCGCTCTTGAGACCAAAGAACAGGTACATCAGGAACAGAACTATATTAAGCAGATAGGAAATATCCCCTCAACAATCAATGACCAGATCGAAAAAGAACCCATCATCCAGGTTCTTCTGGACTGTTTTGACGGGGAGATATTATAGGAAATCAGGATTCTGTCCGGCTGGGCAGGATCTTTATTTTTGTAAGTTATTGAATTGTCGGATAAGGAGCTTGTAAATGTCAAAAAATCTGAACAAATTGCTCAAGCAGGCCCAGAAAGTACAGGCACAGGTCATGAAAGCCCAGGAGGAGATGCAGAAACAGGAGTTTGAGGGCACCGCAGGAGGCGGCATGGTCAAAGTCGTTCTCAATGGTGCAAATGAACTGGTTTCCATCAAGATAAATCCTGAAGTCGTTGACCCCGATGAGGTAGAGATGCTCGAGGATCTGATTGTCGCCGCACACTCCAATGCGCAGGAAAAAATCAGGGAGGCATCAAATTCGACGATGGGCTCTATTACAAGCGGACTCAATATCCCCGGCCTATGACAGAACCTCTTGAAGACCTCGTCGAAGCCCTCTGCAGTCTCCCTACTATCGGACGCAAGAGTGCCTGGAGACTTGCTTTACATCTGATGGAGAGGCCGGAGCAGGAGGCTGTTGCTATCGCTGAATCGATAATTGCTGCCAGGCGGAAGCTAAGGCACTGCAGCCGATGCTTCAACTTCAGCGAAAATGAACTCTGCCCTGTATGCTTGTCTCAATCACGGGATCATTCTCTTGTCTGCGTAGTGGAAAAACCCGCCGATGTCTTTGCGATTGAGAAATCGGGCCGATACAGGGGAACTTACCATGTTTTAGGAGGGGTACTCTCTCCGTTAAACGGTATTACAGCCGATAAACTGCGGATTGTGGAACTGAGAAACCGGATCGGTCCAGAACAGATACGGGAGATAATTCTCGGACTGGGAGGAAGCGCTGATGCGGAAGCGACTTCACTTTACCTGGCAAGATTATTCCGTAATGACAAAGTAAGAGTCACTCGTCTGGCCAGAGGACTTCCGGCAGGGATGGAACTTGAATTTGTGGATCAGATCACATTGAGTCAGGCTTTATGCGAACGGACGGATATGCATTATGGCAATGAATAAACCCTTTTCATTCACTTACTGGATAAGAAAAACCGGAGCAAGCCTGTTTTTTCTCGGCTACATCCCTTACATACCTGGAACGGTCGGATCAGCGGTCGCGACTGTCTTTGTATGGTATGCTCACCAGAAATGGGGCGATTTCCTCAGCCCGGAAAAACTGGCTCTGCACTGGGTAGCTCTCATTGCTGTCACCGCGATAAGCATCTTTCTCTCCTCTCGCGACAAGGAAGTATTCGGCAGCAGTGATCCTTCACAGATAATTATCGATGAGGTGGCGGGGCAGCTTATTACTTTCTTTATGATACCGATCTCCCTGAAAACCCTGCTTCTTGGCTTTCTGCTCTTCCGCTTTTACGACATTGTCAAGCCGTTTCCCGTCTACCAGATGCAGGAACTCGAAGAAGGTGTGGGCGTAACCATGGATGATGTAGTCGCGGGGGTGCTGGCCAATGTGTCGTTGATGATAATACTGTGGGGGTATGACTGGGTGAGAGGGTATTTGTAAACGACAGCACGACAACACGAGCACACGAGCGCATGACATTACGACAGTACGAAAATACGAGGGAACGACAGGACGACACTACGACAACACGAGTGCTTGAATTTACTACAGAATAATAGGAAGAGGGGAGTGGGAAAGAAGAACAAATATCCTTTTGTCATTTCGACGAGTCTTCGAGGGTGTGCGGAATTTTTTGTGTAAACTGGTATATAGTGCAGGTGTATTTAAT
>DAOTAZ010000303.1:0-4647 GCA_035382965.1 Chitinispirillaceae bacterium
CGGCCCTTAGCAGGGGGATGATCCCGGCTGCCTGGGATACCGGAGACAAGGGCAATCTTACCATGACAATTTTTGACCGTAAAACCGGTGAAATTTTTGATCTGGGCCTTCTTAACGCTATCCGTTCCGCCGCCGGGCTGCCAAAGCTTCCGGGAGATACCTCTCTGGTGAAGGTTGCGACAGGTGATTATTCCATGAAAGTTCTTTATTCCGCTGACACATCATTTGGACAGGTCCAGCTTACTGTTACAAAACAGGATATGACTCCCTATGATACAATCATAGTGCGTGCTTATGTAAACGGAGAAACCGATTATGATTCCGCCGGGGTTAGAAAGTTTGGATGGCTGGCACTGAGTGTTGTGACAATGTCTGATAACTGGACATGGCGGGAGGGGAGATTTGGTGCGATAACGATGAATAACTGGAAAGAGTACCGGATACCAATTCTGACCGATCAATCATTGAACGAGGATGCGCTTGTTCCTGCCAATCCGTCGAAGATAGATTTCCTGGCGCTTCAGGCTTATTCTGACGGGTTCAGGGGAACGATTTATGTAGATTGGATTATTTTCAAATCAAAAGCAGGTGCCTATGACACTGTTTACACATTTAATGTAGAGGCCGGTGCGAAGTATGATGGAAATGTTGATGCGGTCTCGCTGATTGAAACAAGTGCTGTTCCGGGCGATCAGGAGTGGAAAACTGTGACCAGACCCAAATTCGCAACATCCACAATACGGACATCTTCTTTCGCAACTGCCAGCACTCTTCGTGCATTCATGTCAAATGGCATGATACACGCGGATTTCAGTGTGCCTGTATCTGGAACAGTGCAGGTGATACTTAGGGATCTGCAGGGGAGAAAGATTCACTCCGGCAATATCCGAGCAAAAGCGGGAATGAACAGAATAAAAATCGGGGCTGATTACAGCGGATTGATGCTTCTTGAGGTACGTCAGGGGGCGAACAAATTAACAAGTAAAGTAGTCTGCCGGTAAAGTAAAAAACTGTCTTTATAAAAAAAGCCTTGCTCCATCGGGGCAAGGCTTTTTTTTAAGTTGACGATCAATCGATCGGTGTAATCATAAAAATTGCTTTTGCGATATTTCCGTCACCGTTAAAATTCAGCGTTATCGTTCTCCCGTCAAATTCAGATACGTAAACATCCTTTGTCGAAAAACCGAGATTGTCGTCACCCCCGGTGTCTTCTTCATAAAGGTTGCCGCTGAGAGTGATATAGGTGTTGCTGTCGACATTTTTCAGGGTTATTCTTGTTGAGACATCGATAGTAAGAATTCCGCCGATATCATTAGTAATAACCTGTGCCTGGTCCTCTCCGACTGACCAGAGATTAACCGGATCTGAACCGGGAACTGTGACCGCCAGCCATCCGAAAATTTCAGCTTCACTTCCCGCATCGTCACAATTTGTGCATTCAATATGCATCAGTTTGACTTCATAGCTGTTTGACACTCTCTGGCATTGTCTTACATTGTATTCTGAAGTAAGGATAATGTTGGCGACTGAATTGCCCTTGAGATACCTTAACTTATAAGACAATGCGGCACCTGGAGAATCTTTTGAATAATTCCCGCCGCTGCTGATAAATCCTGCAATTCCCTCGATGCCATTTACGGCCCGGACCGCATCACTGCCCGAACCTCCAAGGATATATGCTTTCAGTGTGGAACTATTGATGATATTGGAGTAGCGTGAATCCACAGAGATTGAACCTGATTGGACAGCAGATGAGAAAGCCGCATCCAGCGCGGCTTTTATTTCAAAACTCGAGTAATTTGATTCAACTGTAAAGAGCACCATACGTCCGTATGTTACGGTAGAGACATACAGTGGAGATGATGAACCGAAAATATCCAGATCCGGCACCTCTTCAAACAGGTCTCCGGGCTGTTCGGGAAGATCGATATCGATAGTGTAATAAATCTGCAGAAATTTTACCAATAAGCGACTTCTGACATCCTGTTTGTTAAAATCGAAACCTGTCGATAGGTTTACAGTAGAGTTTTTATAGTTACCCTGTACGGCAATTGCCAGTTGTTCCGCTGAATACACATCCTGGATTTCAAACGAAACTTTTGCCGGTGTAGCACCTGTTATCTCGCTGCTCAGAATACTGTTTACTGCCTCCCTTACAGTGGATAGTTTCGGGTTTTCAATGGTCTGCACCGGACTTCCTGATATATTCTGTAAAGAAACAGAAATGGTAGGAGGCTTGCGTTTCGCGATGATTGGAATGTATTCTCCGGTAAGGATACTTTCTCCTTTGATCAGTGCACCCGGATAGATGACATCTGTTGTCGGATCCATCAGGAAAAGCTCATTGTAGCCCGGTGCAGCTTTATATCTTTTGACACTGCAGACATAATCGCCTGATGATTCGGATGAGTCGATTACAGCGACCTCTACCGGTTCATCGAGTTTTTCAGGCTGACTCAGGTAACTCATCGAGGAAACATCATCATTGAATTCCGATATCTTCTCATCCACGCCAGCAGGATTCGTGCAGCAGAGGTAGATTCCAGAAAATGCAAGAAGCGATTTTGCCAGATTCCGGTGGTTCATGTGATTCCTCCCCGGTTCAGGTATGACAACATCTGAGTGTTAACAAAAAGCAATATAGTTGTTGCTTAAAAAGGAGAACTTTATTGTTCAGAAAAAATCATCAGATAATCTGACAATCCGATCTCAGGAACCATTGCCGGATGTATACAAAACAGAGATTAAAATCGTTTGTATAACCGACTATCATCAATAAAATCAATAACATACGGACAAAAATATATCCAAAAATGAACAGAAACACACATAAAAAGAGGAATAAAAGAAACAACCCGGGGAGTTCCGGAGTAACTGGTTTAATTCTGTGCTGTCGATATTGACGATTCTCAGCGGGAATTGCAGAATCAGACATACAAGTGCTTTACCTGTCTTCGTGAAGGAAAAGATGGTTTATAAATGAGGTTTTCAGATGCGCATATTAAGATTTTCATTGATCAAGCCTGAGCGGGCAGCTATTTTAATCCAGGGCCCTCACCCGTCTATCCAAACCCAATAAAGGAGCGTTTATGTTATCGCAGAAAAGGTCACCAGTTTCCATGTTGCTACCGGTAATTGCTGTTGCAATTTTAGCATTGGTAAATGGCCAGGCTCAAAGCTGCTGTATTTCGGATTACCTCGATCCTGAGATACTGGCGGAAAACCTGGCCAGCAGCGGTGCAATGGATGGTGTGGAAATTGTGGTCAATACCTGTGAGGAACTCAGAATACAGGGTTTAATGATTGTGATAACAGTTGTATATATTTACAAAATCATAGATAATGATGACCTGGAAGTAACAATGATCACTTCACTGGGTGATCAACAAATCACTTACGATACTGATACCACCAAAGATGCCTGCGGTACCGCGGTCTCCTATGGTCCATCATTGTTTTCAAAAACGGTAAAGCCGGTCACCTGTTTTCCTAATCCCTTCCGCGATAAAGTACAGGTTGATTTCAGTAATCCATCTTACAATGCTGGAATTGAGATCTATGATTCCAGGGGTGTAAAGGTTTATGAAACGAAGCGGGTAAAAAATACAAATTTTACCTGGAAACCAGAGGGGCTGAATCCGGGCGTTTACCTGATAAGAATCACCACTCCGGGTCAAATCCGGAGCCAGAGGGTCACATATTTGAGGTGATTTTTATCCTTTCAATGTAGCGGATCCGATAGAGTATGCAGGTTCTGAAAAGGCAGGATAACTGTAATGCAGAGACTATCTTGTGTCTGGCGTCTGAATTACATTTACAATCTGAAAAGAGCGCGACAAACGATTATTGTTTTATAAACACCCTTACCCATCCGGTCTTTTGCCCGCCCACAAAATAGAAACCTTCCGGGATATTGGCTGTATTCCACCTGCACACTCCTGACGGATCAAACTGTATTCGTTCTACAAGCTTTCCCGCTGCATCAACAATCCTGATTTGGTTACCTGCGGTATTCGGTGGAGAAGAGATTAAGACAGTATGGCTGTTGATTTGTGCTGCTCTGATTTGTACTGCTTTTTGTGCACTATATCCGGTTTTTTTATGTGAAACATCGACTTCTCCGGTATCCCATCCGGTAATCTGTTTTATAAATGCTACAACCGAGTCTGAAATCTGCCTGGCATCGGTAGTATCCGGATGCCAACTGCAGCCCTTTACCTGCTGTTTACATTCCAGGAAATAAACCCTCTTATGGCCTAAACTTGTTGTCTCAGCAGCTACGGCTGATCGGGCTGCCTGATCCATACATCCTGAATAAGCGATAAAAAGGATCGGTGTATTTGGATAATTGCCTCTGATAGTCGTTACAAAAGAGTGAATTGCATTACTGAATTCATTGTCAGAGCATCCGGAACTCTTATCGTTGATGCCAAGGAAGATAGAGACAATGTCGGGTATCCATTTGGAGAAATCCCAGGCTGGTGATTGAGCATTCCCCATCGTATCAAAGGTGCAGGAATATTTCTGCGGTAAACATGTTTTACCCCCAAGACTCTTTGCCAGACCTATACCGGATTCGGCAAGAATAATGTCCTGTGCCCCGAATGCTTTACTGGTAAGACGTGCCCAGGACTTGTTGGTGTTTGT
>DAOTAZ010000304.1:0-4638 GCA_035382965.1 Chitinispirillaceae bacterium
AAAAAAATTTCTATAGAAAAGTTACAGCCTGGAATGTATGTGGAAAATGTGTTGAATGAGGAAGAGATATTTCTTTTTTCAGCAGACCAGCTCATTTCAGGGTACCATCAGATTGACTTTTTAAAGCGTCAGGGTGTTGCCATCGTTTATATCAATACGGCTAAAGGTAAAGGTATAAAAGATGAAGAGACTCTGAGCGATGGTAAATTACACGAAACTGCAGATCCGGAGCAGACTCTCCCTGACTCAAATAGGGCAAACGAAATCTTTTCAGTTCGTAATAGGACCATCAGCACAGTAAAACAGATGATGCTTGATATCAAAGCCGGAAAATTACCCTCGGTTCGCAGTATTTCCGGAATTGTTGATGAGATGATAGATCAGGTTCTGGAGAATCCGGATACCTGTTTCGGACTCTGTCAGATTAGCTCTTTTAGCGATCGGCTGTATATCCATTCTGTGAATGTTGCGGTTCTGATGATCGGTTTGGCTTCGGAGTTGGGGTATTCAAGGGAGAAAACTCTACAGGCTGGTATTGGCGGGATACTTCATGACCTTGGAAAGGTAAGGCTTCCGGAAGAACTGGTCTTTTTTGAGGGTGCTTACACCAATGAAGAACTGAATCTTGTTAAGAAACATCCACAATACGCACTTGAGATGATTGAAAAGAGTTCTGAAGTTCTCCCGAGCTCTTGCCTGGAGATTATCGGGCAGCATCATGAGAGGTTGAATGGAAGTGGCTATCCTCAAAAGCTCAAGGGCAGCCGGATTAACGAGATGGCGTTTATCTGTGCGGTATGTGATGTATATGATTCACTTACCTCTGAGGGATTTCGCAGAAAAGCATGTATTCCCCAGGAGGCGCTCGCTCTTATTTATCAGGGTGCTGATGATGAATATCCGAGGAAAATTGTGGAGCATTTAATAAAGCTTCTGGGTATTTATCCTGTAGGCAGTCTGATTGTTTTAGAATCGGGGGAGATAGGGATTGTAACAAAAATAAACAGAAATAACCTGTTGCTGCCACAGGTGATGATTCTATTCGACAGTAAGGGAGGGAAAATTCCTGCTCCCTTTGTCCGGGATCTTTCAAAGTCCAGTCATGAGAGAGAAAGAGAGCTGTGGAAAGTTAAAGGAACTCTGGATCCGGAAGATTATGGTATTGAGCCTGTTGACTTTGTTATGCCGGTAAGTACTAAATGAGGCCCTCAGCCGGTAAGGCAATGGAGATGAAGAGAAAACGGAGGGGAGAGGATTCGAACCTCCGGTAGGGTTACCCCTACGCAGGTTTAGCAAACCTGTGCCTTAAGCCAGCTCGGCCACCCCTCCAGACAATCATTTCAAATTGGTTTTTTAATATAATTATTTCTGACGGAAGAAACAAGAAAACTATCTGGAAGAGGCTTGTTCATATTGACAAACGGCTTAGCATTATATAATTTCAAAAGTCTAGACCTCAGCTTTGCATGCTGCCGGGCACTCCTAAATTGTGCCGAAGTCTTTTTTATACAATTAATTGTGTCAAAGATGTATAATTACACTTTAGAGTGTGATTTGTTTCCGGCAAAAAGGTTGGGTCCGGAAACTAATTCTAACTCGCTCGATTCTGATTCTGAAAAGCATGCAGTTACCTTTTGTCAAATTGTCTCGCCGGAGAGCGGGGTTTTTCAGGAGACCTATGGAAAGTAATGATCTTAAAGAATCATTTTACCGCTATCTCCGGTATTTCCTTGCAAAGGATGATTCTACTGCTACTTCTCACGATAAATACATGGCTCTGGCTTATGCGGTTCGAAGCGAACTGGTTGATAGCTGGATCAGAACACAGAAAACATACTTCGAAAAAAATGTCCGTCGTGTTTTTTATTTGTCAATGGAGTACATCTTCGGAAAAAGTCTCCGCCAGAACATGCTGAATCTGGGTATTGAGCAGCCGATGAATGCTGCTGTCCGCTCTCTTGGCATAACTCTTCAGGATATCTATGAGCAGGAAGATGATTTTGAACTGGGAAATTCCGGAAAAGGAAAAACCGCGGTTTGTTTCCTGGAATCTCTTGCAACACTTGGTATCCCTGCCATGGGATACGGATTAAGGTACGATTATGCACAGTTCCAGCAGGATATAAAAAATGGTGTGCAGGTGGAGCGCCCCTACGATTGGCTCCACAGAGGGCATCCATGGGAGATTGTCAGACCGGAATACTCCTGCAGTGTGGGTTTTGCTGGTGAGTGTTACCCCGTCGATTCAGGTGTCTCCTTAGGCCCTTACGAATGGAAAAGTTCAGAACTGGTTCACGCGATTCCCTATGATGTGCCGATTTCTGGTTATCGCAATGATGTAGTGAATACTCTGCGCCTCTGGTCTGCCCGTGCTTCAGAAGAGTTCCTTCCTGACTATGCCAACCACAACGATTATGTCCGTGCGTGTGAGGAAAAATCGCAGCTCGGGCGTATTACCAAAGTACTGTTCCCTGAGGAGGATATTCGAAGAGCTACAGAATTGCGTATGAAACAGCAGTTCTTTTTTGTGAGTGCAGCACTTCAGGATATTATTCGTCGTTATAAGAGTTGCAAAAATGATATCCTCGATCTCGATAAAAAAGTCATTATTCAGTTAAATGGCAGCAGATGTGCACTGGCAATCCCGGAGATGATGAGGATACTGGTTGATATTGAAAATGTTCCCTGGGATAAAGCCTGGAATATCACAAGAAATGTTTTTGCTTATACATCAAACGCTGTATTGAAGGATAATCTGGAAGCATGGCCTGTCTATAAAGTCGCTCAGGTGCTCCCTCGTCACATGCAGATAATTTTCGATCTCAACCAGATACACCTTGAAGAGATCCGCAGTACGATCAGCTCTGATCCTGATTTTATCCGTGATTTGTCTCTTATCGAAGAGGGAGAGGTAAAAAGGATAAAACTGGCAAACCTGGCTGTGGTGGGCTCCTTTTCGGTAAACGGTGTGTCGCGTGAACAATCGGAAATTTTAAAGAAAAAACTTTTCCCCTCATACGTAAGATGCAATTCCGAAAAATTTTCAAATACTACTACGGGTATTGCACACCGCAGATGGCTTGTGTGTACCAATTCTGAACTGTCTAATTTGATCACTTCCGCCATCGGCGAAAGGTGGATTAAGGATCCGCTGGAACTATCAAATCTTGAGAGTTATGTGGTTGATACCGAATTTCTTAAAGAACTTGCATCAATTAAGACCCAAGCCAAAGCCAGACTGGCAGCAGCAATTGAGAAACAGACCGGCATCAAAATCGACAATTCATTTTTATTTGATATTCAAAGCGGGAAAATTCACACCTACAAGAGACAGGTTCTCCATATCCTGAATATTCTCCATCGCTATCAGCGTCTCAAGGCAGGGGAAAAGCCGGTGTGCAGACGGGTCCATATATTTTCGGGGAAAGCCTCCCCGTCGGACTTTCTTGCAAAACAGATTATCCACCTTATAAATGTGACTGCTGACCTGATTAATGCAGACAATGATGCAAAAGAATTTATAAAAGTCGTTTTTGTACCAAATTTCGGGGTGAGCTGGGCTGAAGCCATGGTTCCGGCAGCAGATCTCTCTGAGCAGCTCTCAACAGCATCTTTTGAGGCTGCTGGTACTTTTAACATGAAGTATACATTTAACGGCGCTTTGACAATTGCGAGCAGGTCCGGTACCAATCTGGAACTGCTGGAGAAAGTCGGTGCTGAAAATATCTTCATGTTCGGTAAATGTGCCGATGAAATCTGCAATATGTCTGATTATCGCCCATACGATCTTCTTTGCTCTGATGAAAGGCTGAAAAATATTTTTGGCCTGATAGAAGGACTTCTGCCAAATATCCCTGATGGGTCCGCTATTTATCCTCTGCTCTCTTCTCTGCGTGATTCCGACCGCTATTTCGTTCTCACTGACTTTGATGACTATGTGAAGAAACAGTTTGAGATCGATAAAGAGTACATCAATACTCTCGAGTGGTTCAGAAAATGCCTCCTGAATATAGCCAGGGCTGGCTATTTCTCCAGCGACAGAGCGGTGATGGAATACACGCATAATATCTGGAAAGTGCCTGTCTTATGAAACGCGAATCAAAACTGAGCGGGATTCCTGTGGTCTCAGGGTGGGGGATGGGGGCTGCCTACTTTGTGGGAAGGGCGGTTCAGCAGACAACAACAGTGTCGATTTCCCGTCAGGATGTCGGTGATGAGATAATGAGGTTTAATGAGATCAGAGAACAGGCCAGAAAAGATTATCGTCAGTACATTTCCGACCTGGGCGGCTCCTCCACAGTGGATGTTTCGATTCTCAATATCTATGAACATATTCTTGATGACCCGGCTTTTATAGGGCAGGTAGTTGAGACTATTTCAACCAAGCTCTATGACCTGGAAACATCAATTCGCCTCGTATCAAACGACTTTATTAAAAGATTCGAATCGGCAGGAACGACATACTTTAAAGAGCGCAGTTCAGATATGATTGAGGTCTGTGAAAAACTGATCTCATATCTTTATCAGGAGAACGGCCGCGCCAAATCTTTTATGGAACCAGTGGTTCTGGTTGTACTCAGGACTTTCACTCCAAACGATATATTGTCATACGATAAATCAAAGATACAGGCTGTTGTA
>DAOTAZ010000305.1:0-4633 GCA_035382965.1 Chitinispirillaceae bacterium
GATCCGTTTCTGCGAGCGTGTGGCCCCGCCATCCCATATTATCTGGTTTACTTCAATTACACCGCTATACTGGAATTTACTGATCTCATCAATGCCGGGGATATTAACCGGAAGCTGCATCACTTCTGTTTGAGCTGTACCTTTTCCGGATATACTTACCTGTGGCAGGTACCGAAGATTGGCATTTGTATTGTCCAGGCGACCATTGTTATTGATTAACTGCAGTTGTGCAGAAAGGGGATAGTGCTGAGCTGCTTTTTTCCAGCAAGATTCTACAGTGAGTTGAGAGTATGCAGACTGTAAAACGATACATGCTGTAAATACAGATGTAATGATTGTTCGTTTCATTTTTGCTCCGGTCTCTTCTTCACCATAGATAAAATCCATTGCGGTATCAGTGTTTTACGTTCCTGTACAAGTGTCATGAAATGCTGCTGATCGAGTTTACAAATTTTTCTAATAACAGGAGCTCCAAGGAATGGTGCTAATGTAAGTCCGATCATATTTATGATAAGGTGCAGTGGATTTAATGAATGGATGCTTTTGGAATAATCGGATTCCATAAATTGCTTCAGGAAAAATGACTTCTTGATCAGTGTCTCGATACCGAGATTTTTGATGAACTTTTCCGGGTTGGATTGAACTTGATTTGCAATAAAGAGCGGCAGGTCAGGTTCTTGTGATAATTTGTCAATATAGGTAGCGACCAGTGTTTCAACCTTTTGTTCAATGGAGGTCTGTTGATTGTTGAGGATAGAGGATACGCCGCCGAAGAAAAGGCTGAGGTTTTCAAGCATGACAATTTCGAACAGTTTTTCTTTGCTGCGGAAGTAGTAGTGAAGCAGTGCCTGGTTAATACCGGCCTCAACCGCGATATCCCGAGTGGTTACTGCAGTAAATCCTTTGCTGGTGAAAAGTTTCCGGGCTGCTTCCTTGATTTTCTGCTCGGTAGAGGTATTGTCGGTTCGAGGGTTGTTTTTTGAAGTAGTGGTCTTTTTCATGTATATCCTTTTTTGGGGCTTCTGATATTGATTATAATCTAATCAGATGGATTAGTCAATAAGTTTAATCAATTGATTAAAATAATGGCTGCTGCAGCATGATGGAAGCAACAATTATAGTTTTTACGCAAGTATTAGATCTAATGAAGAAAACAGAGCATGAGTCAATGCCCAAGATCATTTGAAGATACCAGTCTTGGGTTATCCTCTGAATGCTGATAAGGGAAGTTTTCTGCAGGTGACCAAAACTCAGGGATATGTTTTGGATATTATTAAAATGTCACCCTATAGCCGTGTTCATGCGAGCAGTGCGCATTTGAGATTTCTCACGAAACCCTGTGCACCAGTATCGAATTAGTCGACACACTGTCCTGTGTCAGACCTGCAAGCAGAAGAATGTAATCTCCCTTAGCACCCAGTTTCAATTTCTTAAGGAGTTTCTCGCCGTATTCCGGAATCCGCTTGATGTCAAAACCCTGTTTTATTACAAAAGGGTATACTCCCCACAGAAGATTGAGCCTGCGTCGAACACTTTCATCAGGAACAAGAGCCAGGATCGGTGCTGCGGGGCGGTCTGCGGAGATAAGACGGGCTGAGTAGCCGCTGCGGCTTATCACAAAAATTGAACGCACCATCAGATCTCTCGAAAGCTGCGCTATCGAGGTTCCTATTGCCTCATGAAGTTCATCGTTTTGATCAATTGCCGCCTTTGTGAATCTGCCTCCGCGTGTATGGAACTGATAAGCCTCGCTCTCCCTGAGAATCGAATCCATCATCTTTACAGATTCTACCGGATATCTGCCCACAGCAGTCTCTCCGGACAACATCACAGCATCCGCCCCTGCCATACACGCTCCTGCCACATCGGTGACCTCCGCTCTCGTAGGACGGGAATTGTTTATCATCGACTCCAGCATCTGCGTGGCAACTATTACCGGCTTGTTTGCCTGATTTGCAAACTCTATAAGCTTGTTCTGAATAATCGGAACCTTATTTGCCGGAAGTTCCACCCCAAGGTCACCCCTGGCCACCATTATCCCATCGGAAAGCTCAATAATCTTACCGATATTTTCAAGCGCCTCAGGTTTTTCAATCTTTGCTATGATCGGTTTATCTTCTGCACCCAGTTTCTTCAGGTAGTTTTTAAGGTCGAGGATATCCTTTGGACTCCTGACAAACGAAAGCGCAATATAATCCGCACCACCCTCAAGTGCATACCTGACATCGCTCTTATCCTTATTTGTCAGAGCGGAGATTTTCATAGCAGTACCCGGAAGATTCATCCCCTTGTTATCCTTGAGAACTCCACCCCTTATAACCCGGGCCTTTATATTGCGGCTGTCTATCACCTTTATAACTTCCAGTTCCATATTACCATCATCGACAAGCACCGGATCACCAGTCTTGACCTCCATTGCGAGTCTTCTGTACTGTGATGGAATCAAGTTTTCATCACCGGTTACCTTATCAACCGTTATGTTGATGATCGAATTTTCCTTGAGTGTAATGGAACCGTTTTTAAACTTTCCCACTCTGATTTTAGGGCCGCAGAGGTCGGCAAGGATCGCTACCGAAGTGTCAAGCTGTTTCGCCGTTTTCCTTATATCTTCCATCACCTTCACATGCTCTCTGGCATCACCATGGCTGAAATTGATCCTTGCAACATTGAGCCCCGCTGAAAGGAGCTTTTTAAGCATCGGGAGACTTCTCGATGAGGGGCCGATTGTGGCCACGATCTTCATGCGGCGGAATTGAAGGTGGTTATGGTTGATCCCCATTTCAAATGATTTTTCAAATGCCGGTTTCCCTGACATCATTTCTCCCCTGGAAAAAGTATGAACGTGAAACGGTTAATAGCTTAACTGATGATATTAAGGAGGATTTAGTTACCTGATGAGATCTATCAGAGTCCCAAGCATCCCGTCCTGCGCCTTGATGGTTTTCAGATTCGCGGAGTATGCGGTCTTGTTGATCGAAAGATTCACCAGATTCCCGGCAAGATCCTGCCTGTCTGTTGACTGAACAGCAGAGACACGAACTCCTGAAACCGGTGATTCGGTCTGAATCGCCCTCTTATCCTTATAGCCGGGAGTAGAGACATTGGCAATGTTGTTCGCGGTAATATTCTGCGAAACTGCTGCAGCCGAAAGCCCGGATAAAGCTGATCCCAGTGATTCAGTCATAGTAATTTTCTCTCCTTCTATATTATAACTGAATTGGGAGGGGAAAGCAAGAAAGGACTTCAGACATAGAATTGCCTCTGAAATGAAATCATCATTTAATTCATTCAACTGTCAGAAAAGACTTCTACTCGAAGACCAGTCGATATGACAAAACAGGTTATTATTTATATTGAAGGCTCGTTGAATCATAGAACAGGATGGCATTAATTTAGTGAAAAAATCTATATTTTACTTTTAATGCATACAAAATCATCAACCATTTTCTAATTAAAATGCCATGGCGATAAAAAAACTGATTGATTGTACCCGGAATTTTCTCCTGGAAGCGATAAAAGAGCAGGTTTTTCCCGGATGTGTTCTGGGATTAAAACTGGAGAGCGAGACGGCAGTAATCCCTCTTGGACGCTTCACCTATGATCAGAGCTCGCCGCAGGTGACAGAGGAAACAATCTACGATGTCGCCTCACTGACTAAAGCTATTCCGGTTTCTACCCTTGCACTGAAACTTATCGAGGATGGAAAGCTAAACCGCGAAGATAAACTGATAACTTTTGTTCCTGAGTTTACCGGCTCTTACCGGGATCTTATCACTATAAACCATCTCCTGACCCACACTCTCGATTTCTCCTTTCGCCTCTCCGGTATTAAGGACTTCGGTCCCGAGGGGATTCTTAAGACAATCCTTTCATCGGACCTGCGTTCAAAGCCCGGTGAGCGGTTCTGCTACGCCAATGCCACAAGCATTCTTCTGGGATTTGTGCTGGAACGCTGTACAGGGAAAACGATAGATCTTCTTGCCAGTGAGATTTTCTTTTGTTCCCTGGGAATGAACAGCACGTTTTTTTGTAATGATAAAATCTCCCGGAAAATGATAGTTCCTACGGAGATCGATCCCTGGCGCGGTGGAGTTGTGCAGGGGGAGGTTCACGATGAGAGTGCATGGGTGATGCGGCCCAGGGTGGTAGGATCTGCCGGCCTTTTCTCTACTGTTCCGGATATGCTGAGATTTGTCTCGATGCTCCTTGAGGGGGGTATTTTCGATGGAAGGCGTTATTTCAAACAGGAAACAGTTCGCATGATGTATACAAACCAGCTAAGCCCTGAAACGGCCACAGAAACCGGGTTGGGATGGGAGCTGAATCAGAGAAGTTTCATGGGTGAATTACGGGGCAGACCGGTTTTCGGGAAAACTGGATTTACTGGATGCGCAATTATTGCAGATCCAGAGAAAAATGCAGGAATTGTTCTCCTGTGCAACCATATCTTTCCCAGACGCAGGGAGAACAGGGATCAGATAAACAGAATCCGCAGCGGATTGGCAGACATCGTGTTTTCAGGCTTGTAGAGGCTTATTACAGGCTCGTTTTTTGAGACTGGGTTGATGGTAAAGAGTATATTAGAAGATTGGTTCTGTATCTGAATTACCGGATAGAGGGCAGAAGACATCGA
>DAOTAZ010000306.1:0-4596 GCA_035382965.1 Chitinispirillaceae bacterium
GGTAATTATGCTTGCTCCCTGCGGAAGGGTAATACTTACCTGCTTCGATTGCCATGTTTTCCAGTCCGCGGTGGTTTCAAACTGGGCTGATGCTATCTGCTGTGTACCGTTTACCGCGACAGACAATGCTCTGGATGTGCCGGATCCGTTGGAATAATTGATAATCACATTTTTCTGACCTGCCGCATCAGTATAAACCGGAATTTGGATACAGGCTCCCTCCACGGCATTGAAATTTACATAAGCATCGCCGGTAAAACCTGTATTCTTTGTTTCAAGCACTGCTTCATTCAGGATACCGTTTTCTGCCTGGTAAACAAACTTGTCGATTGGAATGAAAGAAGCTGAAACCGAGATATTTCGGTTCAGGGAAGAGACAGTGTAAGAGGCATTTGTACCGCTATGGTCTCCAGACCATCCTGAAAATGTCCATCCGCTGTTTGGAACCGCCGTAAGGGTTACACTTGTACCCTCAACAAGCGAATTACCCTCTGGATTCTGGGTGATACTGCCTCCGGGATCTGCCTGCTTTGTTATGGTGTAGTAATTCCTTGTATCCTGGACAAAATAGGCGGAAATGCTCTTATTGCCACTCATGGCCACTGTTGCCGGATTTGTGTTTCCGGAAAGATCTCCGCCCCAGCGGTCAAAAAGAAACCCGCCGGCAGGTGTTGCGGTCAGGGTGACACTTGTGCCGCTTTCGAAACTTCCGCTTGACGGAGTGATAGTGCCCTGTCCCTGCGCAACCGAAACAGTAAGATTGTATTTTACAGATGACCCCAAGGCATTGAGATATGCTGATTCCATAGATAACAGTTGCGACCCGTAATCGCCTCCCCACTGGTACCCTGTTCGACGTTCCTCGCTTACTGACATGAAATCGTATGTCTTTACACCGTCACGGTCACAGAAAAACTGTCTGTCATCCTCGACATTGTAGAAACGGTACCACAGCGATGCTCCAGGGGAGGAGATAAACTGTCCATTGGAAAACTTCAGATCCGGGGTGCGTGTTTTTTTGTACCAGGCGATTGCACCCTTGACAGCATTCTGAATTGCGGTTGTCTGTTCCGGCCATGCCATCAGAAAGTACACTATCGGTACGGATTCCGAACCTGACTTGGATGGAAGTTCGTAGGAACGGGCACCTGCGGGAGCGTATGTGGATGGATTGTGCTGGGCACACCACACAGTAAGATTCCCATTGTTGACAATCTGCGCCTTGAGAGCGAAATCCACCGCTTTATTGAGGGCTGTCTGGAGTTTGGAAATGTCCGATGATGATACGAGGTCGGTATCAAATGGAGACTTTTTATCGATGATATCCTTTACCAGTACCATCACTCTCACCATGGCATTGTCATTGTAAGTGGCAAGATCCGAGTAGTTGTTGCGTTTCGGGTAGACCTGAGGCCATCCGCCGTTGGGAAGCTGTGATGCAAGGATAAATCCCACGGCCTTGTTGAAAGATTCCTTGAATTTACTTTTGTAGGAGGAGTTTGTGGTTGCCTTGTAACGTACCGCAAGAAGACGCATCTCCTGGACAGTAGCATTGTTGTCAAACATCCCAAGGGGAGTATTGTTTGCTGTCCATTCCGAAAGCGCAGAGCTCCCATCATAGGGCTTTACATACTTTCCTGCGTAAGCCTTGCTGAACCCTCCATGACTCATCTGCCAGGTAGTGAGGTTATATGTATAGACATCGATATCCATTGAGCCGGCAGCAGAGGTTAGTTCGCTGTAACCACGAAGTTTGTCCAGAGCGGAGAGTACAGATGATGGGGGAGTGTAGGCTGAGGAGACTCCTGGAAGAAAGATCGATGTTAAACAGATACAGAGAAAAAACCTCTGAAAACAAGCTGTCTGACTCATAAAGAAGCTCCTGCCGTGTACTGGTCAAATTGCATTAAGATGCTGTTATTCCATTTTATAGTATAAGGTAAAAGGGATGCAGGAAGAAGGAATAGTTGAATTTGCTGATTTTTTCTGTACTATTTTGAGTACAGAGCTGGATGGTAAGGTTTTGATAAGACTATGTACGGGCTCATTTCAACTGCACTCTGTGAGCACAAAAAATCCCGCTGAAGGTTCTCGTTTTGTCGTGTTCTCGTTTTGTCGTTCATCACCACCTTCACAATTCTTCCATGTTGATTCCACAGACCCCGCCTGATATAATTTAACAATCAGACTATGCGGTAAACTGCATTCCCGGCAGTTGATTCTTCAACGAGGACCAGTGATACAGTGTTATTGAGTGTCATAATTCCGGTATACAATGAAAAGAGCACTATCAGCAGTGTAATCTCCCGGGTACAGGAGACTCCGCTTCAGCACGGCATCGAGAAAGAGATTATTGTTGTCGATGATGGATCCAGTGACGGGACATCTGATATTGTGCAGAATCTCGGATGTGAAAATGTACGGATATTCAGACACGATGTGAACAGGGGGAAGGGGGCCGCGCTCCGCACAGGAATAAACGAGGCAAAAGGGGATTTTGTTATTATCCAGGATGCCGACCTGGAGTATCATCCGCGGGAATACCAGCATCTTCTGCAGCCTCTTATCGAAAACCATGCTGATGTTGTTTACGGATCGAGATTTGTCTCTACCGGGCCCCACAGGGTTCTTTACTACTGGCATTCGGTAGGAAACAGGTTTCTCACGCAACTGTCCAACATGTTTACGAACCTGAATCTTACCGATATGGAAACCGGATACAAGGCTTTCCGCCGCTCTGTGCTTCAGCAGGTCACTATCAAAGAGAACCGTTTTGGTTTTGAACCGGAGATTACCGCCAAAATCTCAAGAATCAGGGGTATAAGAATCTATGAGGTCGGGATCACCTATTTTGGACGCACCTATGAGGAGGGGAAAAAGATCGGATGGAAAGATGGTTTACGGGCACTGTACTGTATTTTTAAGTACAATCTGTTCAGATAGTGTAAGGTAAATTTAAATCTGACAAGAGTTTTCATTCACACAGATCTCTCATTACGAGTACTTAACAATAAATAAACAAGCTGTCCTTTATTTATAGCGCAGTTTTGACAGAATCTCCTCAAGGATTTTCTCAGGAGTATTCTCGACCGACACAGTGATCGCATCTTCGGGAGGTTCGAGAACCGAAAACTGGCTGTCAAGGAGAGTTTCCGGCATGAAATGTCCTTTCCTGTTTCTCATCCGCTCAGATATGCGATCTTTGCTTCCCTGAAGAAAGATAAATGTCACCTGTTCCGGGATTTTACTGACAAGAACTTTCCTGTAAACCGCTTTGAGCGCTGAGCAGGCAAGCACCCCTCCGCCCTCCTTTTCCCATTTTTCGATATTCGATGAGAGTGTCTCAAGCCAGGGACTGCGGTCATTGTCCGTAAGCGGTATCCCGCGCTTCATTTTTTCCACATTGGTTTTGGAGTGATAACTGTCCGCATCGTGGAAAGGAATATTCAATGCCCGGGCAAGTGCTTTACCGATAGTTGTCTTTCCGCTTCCGGAAACTCCCATTACTATGAAAACCACTCTTTGCTCCTCCGGGGGAATTCAGGGGAAAAATAAATAATGAAGAGGGAAGAAATGGCCTAAGTACGAATGCGAGTGTACGAAAGTATTTATGAGAGTACGAGTGTATGACAAAATGGTGGTATGCACAATCCACACTGTTTTTTTGGGGTGAGAATTTTTTTTTACTATTACGAATTCCGCTCCACTGAGGTTAAACGGACATTACTATTATGAATTATTAAAAAGATTTCGCCGGCCGGACGTGTCAAAATGACATAGTTGGGTGTTCTTACCATGAAAGGGGATAGTGGGCAACAAAAAAGAAATGCTTTTGTATGAACGCTCTTCAAGTCCACCTTTGAGGGATTTAGGGGGGCAGAATGTTATGGGGCAATAATTGTGAAAATGTACTCAGAAATCTATTTTATTTGCAACATCGAAAAAAACATGGAATCAAAGGGGTCGATATGAAAATGGATAAAAAAGATATCCGGAACTGCTTTCTTTTGGTCCTCCTTGGCGCCATCTGTTTTCTTCCTTTCCTGGGGGCTGTGCATCTGTTTGACTGGGATGAGATCAATTTCGCCGAGGCATCACGTGAGATGATCGAAACCGGAAACTACATGCGGGTCACTATCGACTACCAGCCTTTCTGGGAAAAACCCCCGCTTTTCTTCTGGCTTCAGGTGATGTCGATGAAAATGTGGGGAGTAAACGAATTCGCCGCCCGTTTCGTAAACGCAGTCTTCGGAATACTGACTCTTCTGGTAGCATATATCATTGGAAAAAAGCTCTATGACAGGACTTTCGGTTTTTTATGGGCAGCTACTTTCGCAGGATCATTTCTCCCGCACTTCTTTTTCAAATCAGGAATAATCGACCCTGTTTTCAATCTCTTTATTTTCCTGTCAATCACACTTATAGCCTCCGGTCTATTATCATCGGAAATTAAGCGGCGGCTTCTGATGTTTGGAACCGCCGGAGTGCTGAGCGGTCTTGCCGTTCTGTCAAAGGGACCGGTCGCCTTTCTGATGATAGCATTTACAATATTTATCTACTGGGCTCTTCAGAGATTCCGTAAAGAGTTTTCCCTCG
>DAOTAZ010000307.1:0-4558 GCA_035382965.1 Chitinispirillaceae bacterium
AGACCATTTCTCCTGGCATGCAGCTCGAGTTCCGAAAGAAGAGGCGTTTTCAGACCACGGTCTTTAAAGAATCTCTCTACAATATCGATCTCCCGGACATAAAGCCCTGATGCTGCATGATGACCATGAAGGCTCCACCGATGTCCCTCTTTTCTTAATGCCTCCTGGTTAACCATCCGCACCAGAATCGCCCCCAGAATCTCTTTTCCATCCTGGCCTTGATAAACAGGGAGTATCCCCTGGAGTTCCTCAAGAGCAGGTCCTGAGGAAGCGAGCGGGTTCTTTTTGTGATAATCAGTAATTCCCCTGATAATCCTGCTGCAGATAATATCGAGATCAGCCTTGTCAATCAGGTAGAGATCTTTTTCCCCCTGAAGACGGATAATACATGAAAGTTCAGTTGAAACAATCTCTGCGTAAGAGATGTTCAGCCGCTCCGCAAGAGATTTCAAAGAAATTCCGCCCGGGTTTTTCTTTACTTCAGAAGTAATCAGTTCCGGTAATTTCCCGGTTGAAAGTTTCTTCAACCTTTCAATCAGTTGTGAAGAACGTCTTCTGTGATGAAGCGGCGAGGCATCGATTATCTCTCCTCCGCCCAGAGTAGTATCACACGATGAACTACGCAGCACAAAACGATCCCCGATCTGAGCAGTACAGGGTTCTTCAAGATGAATCTGGACTATAGCACATTCCCCCGCACGAATCGATTGCTTATCGAGAAGATGGATTCTGGCCTGCGACTCGAAAGTCCCCAGGAGGAAAACAGCTCGTGACCCCAACTTGAGAGTTTTTCCAGATTCAAAAAGGCTGAAGTTTGCATCCAGAAGCATTGACGAGCGCAGAAGACGGTCGGAAACCAGCATTCCTCTGGCAGTCTCCTCACGGGATACACCTGAAAGATTCAGTGATGCCCTGTCACCGGCAGTCACCTCCTCCACTTCATTACCATATCGCTCCAATCGCCGCAGTTTCAGCTCCCTTCCCCGGGGAAGAAGATATACCGTAGAGCCGGTCTTCACAGTGCCACCGATTACTGAACCGGTAACCACAGTGCCGTATCCGCTGACACTGAACACCCGGTCTATGTACATCCTGAAAACCTCACTGTCGGCACGTTCTCTGACTTCTGAAGCTGCTCTTGCAATTGTCTCTTTCAATTCATCAATACCTTCGCCGGTTTTTGAGGAAACTCTTACAATGGGTGCATTCTCCAGAAATGTACCTTTGACCAGTTCACGAACTTCAGTCTCTGCCATATCGGTAACTTCGTGATCAGCCAGATCTATCCTGGAAATCACAATAATGCCGCTGCGCACTCCCAGAATCTGCATTATTCTCAGATGTTCCCTGGTCTGAGGCATCACTCCGCTGTCGGCGGCAACAAGGAGAAGTGCTATATCGATTCCACTTGCCCCGGCCACCATCGTATGCACAAAATCCCTGTGTCCCGGAACATCGACTATGCCGATGGTGTCACCTGATGGAAGCTTAAGGGATGTAAACCCCAGATTGATGGTGATTCCCCGGCGTTTCTCCTCTTTGTGAGTATCGCAGTCAATTCCGGTAAGTGCTTTGACTAGAGCAGTTTTTCCGTGATCAACGTGCCCGGCAGTACCCAGTATGAGATGTTTCATTGAAGCGTGCCTCTCACACAGTCAACTGCCGCCTCGACAATAACCGGCAGATCTTTACCTGTCAGGGCAAAAACATCGAAAACTATCCGCCCCTCTCTCAGGATACCAAGGACAGGCAGATCCCTTTTCAGCAGATTATGGAATACCGATTCGGCGAAAAACTCTTTGTCCTTAACAGGTGAGATAAGCGTCACTGCGTAGCTTGGGATCCTCAATTCGGGAAGAGTGCCGCCCCCGCACTGACCTGTGCTCTCTGAGATTTCGGAGGCAATCTGTCTTTTTGCCAACTCATCTTTTAAAGTAACTGCAATTTCCCGTTTTTCTTCATCTTTACGATACAGGAAATAGAACACAGGGTTGTTTTCGACAAGGCTTTTGTCACTGAGATAACTCCTGCAGGCATGAGAGAGTGCTGCGATGGTAAGTTTCCCCACACGCAAAGCTCTCATCAGAGGGGCACGGGAAAGTGCAGAGACAAGCTCCCTTCGCCCGGCGATTATACCGGCCTGCGGTCCTCCCAGCAGCTTGTCACCTGAAAACATGACCAGATCAGCCCCGTCATTGATAGCGCTCTGCACATCCGGCTCGTTTTCAAAGCCCTTGAGTTCAGGTTTTCGAAGCAGACCTGAACCGATATCGTAGAAAAGAGGAACCTGGTATGATCGTGCAAGAACGGAAAGCTCCCTCACCGATACTTCCTCTGTAAAGCCCTCGATCGTATAGTTCGACTTGTGAGCCTTGAATATGGCCGCAGTGTCAGGATTTATCGCCTGCTCGTAATCTGAAAGCCGGGTGCGGTTTGTAGTCCCCACCTCGATCATCTTTGCCCCTGAGGCAGCCATTATTTCCGGAATCCTGAATGCCCCTCCGATTTCAATCAGTTCTCCTCTGGAAATGATCACCTCTTTACCGGAAGCGAAAGTACTGAGGGCAAGAATTATTCCTGCGGCGTTGTTATTTACAATTATTATACCTTCGGCACCGGTAAGATAGGTCAGGAACTCGGAAAGATGTTCTGTACGATGGCCTCTGGAGGCGCTCTGAAGGTCGAATTCCAGATTGGAGTACCCGCTTATCACCGGTATCATTCCTTCCACTACTGCATCACCAAGAGGTGCCCGGCCAAGATTTGTATGAAGCAGAATTCCTGTGGCGTTAATTACAGGTTTCAGTGAGGGTTCACAGACAGCCTTTACAATATCACCGGCTGAGTGCGAGATGCCTTCGGGCGATAGATCTATCTTATTCTCCCCGGCTTCCATAGAGATTCTTGCGTTCTGCAGTGCCCGGCGGACAGCATAAGTCACAATTGCACGACCGTGGCGCTCAATAAGCTCCTCTGAAATTCCGGTATGAAGTACTTTGTCAACACTTGGCAACTGTCGGAAGTTCTTTTCTGGATTCATTTGGATATTTCTCTTGAGGTATTTTGGCGGAGAGAGCAGGAATCGAACCTGCCACAGACGGTGTTATCCGCCCGCTACTGGTTTTGAAGACCAGCCGGAACACCAGTTCCAACCTCTCTATTTAAAAAAATAAGTTATTTCAGCAGTGTCCGGTTACTTAACTGAATCATAAATCTACCGCCCACTGCTGAAGTTCTTTATATACGGAGGGAAGATGATTTTATTACATGTCCCAGCCAGCACCTGAATTCTACTTGAAATCAAAATTAATTATATCCATACCCCGCCTGCATATCTCAATCCCGTAATCTGTCCAGATACCCTGTCCCCAGTACCTGTAACAACTGGTCTGAGATGAAAGCAGATGGAAGAGTGCGTTTCTGTACCTGTGTTCTCTTGTATCAGGGTTTCTGCTCAGGACCTTCTGGTTGAAAAGAGAACTGAGCTTGAGCATCGGATCAAGCACGTTTTCATACCCATTTACCCACGAAATATTGTTGGTCCAGCTTCCGCCATCCATGTGAAAACGATGATCTTCCTTCTTGAGAGTCTCAATAGTTTTAGCAAGTTTGTCCGGGCCGGTACCAGGAGTGAACCTATCCCAAATTGCTTTTTGGAAAATCGGCTGTACAACCGGGAAATCAGACTCTTTGATTCCAAGAGCGAAGAGATGTTCGAGGTATTCTGTGACATTCATAAGTACGGTTTCGGAGCCGTTGCATTCGTTTACAACCTCAGCATACTTCGCCGGGAACTCATTCATCATAACCCCGCCATTTTCTCCATCCGCAATCTGAGTCACCAAAGGCGGCACCTGTTTTCCCGCAAGTTCCCACCTGTTAAGCGACTTGGCCTCATAGTATGGCTGCATCTGAGCGACCAGTTTAGTATCACTTCCCTGAGTCTTTATAATCGCAATTATGGATACCTCATCACCTTCGGAATTCCTGCAGACAAGTCTGTGAGGAAGATGCTTCAACTGCGGTCCGTAGCCATCAAGCGGATTCTCGATTGTATGCTCCTGCACAAGAAGCCATCTGTACCCGCAATCTCTAAGTGTTTTGATATATTCATAGGCGACATCGGGATGGTTTGGAAGAGCCATTTCTGAGGGAGAAAATCCTCGTACCCTCTCAAGCGCCTCAGGCCCAAACATCGCTGCAAAATGATGCTGCCATGCAAGAACATGAAGCTTGTAATCCTGAACTGGTGTTGACGGGGCAACAGCATGCCCCCAGGGAGCACCCAGCCACTCCACATAATTGCGGTAATTGTGATCCATTGTAATTCTCTTAAGATTGTCGATCACATCTCCGAGCCCCATCTGCTGAAAACCCCACAGGAGCGTCCCGGAATACTCAAGCATAACCCTGGGTTGCTTTCCCTCCCCCACATACTGGGGAATAAAATCACCCATCCGCTTGTAACACCACTGGAACACCGGGGCATTGTGATTGTCTCCTATCCCCTGGTTGTTCATCATGTGCTGAAGATTACTGATAATTGCAGCGGTCCTGA
>DAOTAZ010000308.1:0-4554 GCA_035382965.1 Chitinispirillaceae bacterium
AACCTGTTTTCAGCAGGTGAAGTAGGTGAGAGGGAGATTATCAGCGCCAGGAACAAAACAGTGCTTGTGCTTGGCGGAGGAGATACCGGAGCTGACTGTACCGGCACATCTGTGCGTCAGGGCGCAAAGAAAGTGTATCAGTACGAGATTATGCCCAAGCCGATGGAGTGGTCGCACTCCCACAATTCCTCATGGCCCAACTGGCCTCAGATTCTGCGCACGTCAACATCGCATGAGGAGGGGTGTGAAAGGGAGTGGGGTGTGTCACTTGTTCAATTGACCGGAAGGGATATCAAAGTTCAGCAGGCACACTTTGTCAGGGTCGAATGGAAAAAGAATCCGGAGACCGGAGCGATGAAGATGACTGAAGTGCCGGGTTCGGAATTTTCTCTTGATGTTGATATGGTTTTACTGGCGCTTGGATTCGTGCACACAGAGCACAGCAGGTTGACAGAAGAACTGGGTGTCGAATATGACAACAGAGGAAATATCAAGACAGACGGTTCCTATGCCACAACGGTTCCCGGAGTGTTTTCAGCAGGTGATGCATCCACAGGAGCGTCACTTGTGGTAAGGGCTGTTTCCCATGGCCGTCAGGCGGCTGATTCGATTCACAGATATTTGTCCTGATATCTGTAGAGCGCCCCGGGGGTAAACTGTATCAAAGGTTTACCTCCGGGGGAGCATTACTGCTGCAAACAGCCCGATAAAGCCGATAAGAGCTATCGATACCTGTGCTCTGGCAAGGGCACGGTTCCTGGCCTCGGCATTGATCTGCACAACTGCCTCTACTACATCCAGAGGTTGTCCCTTCAGGGCTGATTCTACCTGTGTATCGCTGAGAGCAGTAATGTCTTTGGAGGCTGCAGCCTTAATCTGCTCTTTCTGGCTGGTGTTCAGCACCGTGTTGTCATCTGTCAAAGTGGAAATACCGGAAATCAGGGAGGAGATAAGGACTGCTCCGGCAACCGCGGTGCCCAGTGATGAGCCCAGGTTGGATACGCTCCTTGACAAACCTGAGATTTCGCCCTGATCCCGTTCCGGAACGCTGGATTGCACGACATTTACAGATGCGGTAAGCATCAGGCCTACTCCGGCGCCGATCAGGAATAATCCTGGCACAAAATAGAGAAGACTGCGATCGACCCTTACCAGAAGCAGGTTGAGTATTATGCCGGTAATTGTTACAACGAATCCGGAAATGATTATAGAGCGTTGAGGATGCTTTCTGGCAAGCGTGCCGGCTCTTGATGATGCAATAAGTAATCCGGCTGTTGCAGGTGTGAGTACAATTCCAGTTTCTATGGCGGAAATTTCCCTGCTTACCTGGAGATAGACAGAGATGATAAAAAAGGTTCCGATCATAATGAGCCATTGCACATTCTGTGTTACAAGACCCAGGTCGGCTGCCCGGTTGTGAAACAGTTTTGTAGAAAGTAAAGGTTCTTTTTTTCTCCGCTCCATAGAGCGGATATGGAAATAAAACCAGATCAGAAAAATGACCCCTGCACCTGCAAACAGAATTACTGGAGAGATACTGCCTTGTTCCAGAATCAATGTATTCCCGATGTAAAAATTTTTTCGTGACCGCAGCCACCCATAGTTACCTGCCTGCAGTAGTCCAAGTACTATTGATACCAGACCGGCAGCGGAAAGAATTGTTCCGAATATATCCAGTTTTGATTTTGGTCCCTCCCTGCGGGATTCAATAATCCTGGATGAGAGGGATAGAATTATGATGCAGATAATTACCTCGGAGGCAAAGGATGCTTTCCAGGTAATGGTTGATGTTATGATGCCTCCGATAAGCGGTCCGGAGGCGGACCCCATACCGGCCATGGCACTTATAAGTGCAAATGCCCGTGCACGGGACTTTATATCGGGAAAGGAAACCGTAGTGATAATGTATATGGGAGGTATCATCAGGGCCGAACCGATACCCTCAAGCAGCGACCATCCCAGGAGCATAAATCCAAGTGATGGTGAGAGGGAAGTGATAAGCGCGCCGGTTCCATATATCATTATTCCCACTACAAAACAGATTTTCCGTCCTGCGATGTCACTTAGTTTACTGCCAGGAATCATCAGTGCGGCCATAGTAAGGGTGAATATCGTGATTGCGGTCTGTACGCCGGTTACGGTAGTATGGAGATCCTGCACGATATTGCTTATTGCTACATTCATGCTCGATGAATCATAGCTGGCTATAAATTGCGCCATAGCAAGCGGGAACAGCATGGAATTTGGGGATTTTTCGGATGGAAGCCCGTTTTTCTTCTCCATATATGACCTCTCGCGCCTGTTGGTTTGTCCATTCCGGAAAGAACAATGAATTGAAAGCATGTTCTGTACCAAACAGTGCTGTTTCAGTATCAGGGCAATTGATAAACAGGAATGCTTTTTGCGCGCAGTTACATAAACCTTAAACTGTTTCCGGCACTTGACCCAAAGGAGTTTGTATGCCAAACAAGATAGGGGATTATGGGATTATTGGTGACAGTAAAACTTGTGCGCTGGTGTCCCGGAAAGGATCTATCGACTGGTTCTGTGCACCCAGGTTTGATTCAGATGCCTGTTTTGCGGCTTTGCTTGGAACAGATGAGAATGGACGATACTCGATTCGTCCTGCGGCAGAGATACGTGAATCCAATCAAAAGTACCTCGATAACACGCTTATTCTGGAAACTGAATACATTTGTGACGGTGGTTTGGCTAAAGTGATCGATTTCATGCCTTTTAATGAAAAACGCGTTGACATTATCCGCATCATAGAGGGGCTGGAGGGAGAGCTTGATATGGAGGTTATCATTCAGCCCAGGTTTAGTTATGGCATGAGCTATCCCTGGATTGTAGCTGATGAGAGGGGTGTGACCATGAGTGCAGGACCGGATGCGCTGAGGATAGTGTCATCGGTTCCTGTGAAAGCGCATCAGGCGAGGCTGGAGACTATCATAAGAGTAAAACGTGGTGACCGTATCCCAATCTCCCTCACCTGGTTTGCGTCCCATGAACCGCAGCCATCACCGCTTGATCCTGAAAGGGCGTTTGAGTCCACAAAGGAGTTCTGGCTTGACTGGACTGGCAAATGCACCTATGATGGTCGCTATAAAGAGGAGGTAATGAGGTCACTTATTACCCTTAAGGCACTTACATACGAACCCACCGGTGCAATAGTGGCCGCGCCTACTACATCGCTGCCTGAGGAATCCGGTGGAGTCAGGAACTGGGATTACCGTTATTGCTGGCTCCGTGATGCATCGCTGACTATTCAGGCACTGATGATCGGCGGTTACAGGACGGAAGCAAAGAAGTTTCGCGGATGGCTTGAACGGGCTGTGGCAGGCAATGGATCAGAACTGCAGATCATGTATGGGATAAGCGGTGAAAGACGTTTGACAGAAGTGGAACTTGAATGGCTGCCAGGTTATGAAAGCTCGGCACCTGTTCGCATAGGCAATGATGCATCCCGTCAGTTCCAGCTCGATGTTTTCGGTGAAACACTGAATTCGCTTTACCGCTCAAGACAACTGGGAATACTGGAATTCGGTCCAGATGCCGGAAAGAGGATATCCTCACTGATGGATTTTTTGGACACGGCCTGGCAGTTGCCGGATGATGGTATCTGGGAGGTGCGCGGCGGGAGGAGGCACTTTACTCATTCAAAAGTCATGGCCTGGGTGGCTGTTGACCGGGCGATCCGTACACTTGAAAAGTATGACCTGCCTGGAGGGGACGAGATAAAGGAGAGGCTTCCCTATCTGCGCTCTTTGAGAGCACGAATCCATGAGGATGTTATTTCAAACGGCTTCAACAAAAAGATTGGCGCATTTACACAATCGTACGGAAGCGATGTGCTTGACTCCAGTGTGCTGTTGATTCCTCATACGGGATTTCTTCCTGCCGATGATTACCGTATGGCAGGAACAGTTGCAGCGATCGAGCGATCTTTGATGAAAAATGGTTTTGTCAGCCGCTATTCAACATCCGATGGCATCGATGGACTTCCGGGAAGTGAAGCTACTTTCCTCATGTGTACATTCTGGCTTGCCGATAATTATGCTCTTTCAGGCCGGAGACGTGAAGCGGAGGAACTGTTTGAAAGACTGCTTTCAATCCGTAACCATCTTGGCCTGCTTTCTGAAGAATATGATCCGGAGCAAGCGTGTCTGCTTGGCAATTTCCCTCAGGCATTTTCTCATATCGGCCTGATTATCAGTGCTTTTGTGCTGTCTGCATCAACTGATGAGATCAGGAGAAGATTCGATTAGAGAGATGCCCTGACAGGATTGGCATTTGCTTTGTAATGAGAATGTCGGCTACTCAGGTGAAGATGTGAGATAAAAAGAGGGTGATACAATGAATGGTGAATACAGTGGGAGAAGTGAAGACGCACGGGAGATCGAGAGGCTTCGTGCACAGGTCAGGGCGCTTCAGGAGGAGCTTGCTCTCAGAAAGGGAAGTGAAGGCGGAAATGTGGAACCGGGTATTTCCGCTGTTGAGCATGAGAAGCCTGAATCATCGGGCAGAAGAATCAGTTCCTGGATTCTTCTGATA
>DAOTAZ010000309.1:0-4499 GCA_035382965.1 Chitinispirillaceae bacterium
TGGAAAGGGGGCCTCAATGGCTAAAATCAGCAAGAGCCAGCTTGAGAAACTTCAAAAAAAGTACAAGGCCGACAGTGCAATCGGCAAATTGTTCGGAATTACCCGCCAGGCAGTGCATCAACTGCGTGTAAAATATGGGATAAAACCGGTTATGAATAAAAACAAGGACCGGAATTCCGACATAGTAAAGCAGTATGCAAGAGGAGTATCGGGTACGGCTCTGGCTAAACGCTATAAACTCTCAATTTCTCAAACCTACCGTATAATCAACGAGAACCGCGCCAAACCAAAGAAAGCGGTCAAGAAAAGTGTCCGGAAAACCCGGCGCGGTAGATAAAAGAAATCCCCTTCATAAAAGACTCTCCATTCAGCGCGGATGGAGAGTTTTGACCCCTGATTGACCACTGATTTTGACCACTGATTAACCTGATTACGATGATTTAACTGATTTTGACTGTGGAAGAAGAATTTCTGATTTTGACTGCTTGTCAGGAATGATTAAAGGATGATTCGTTTGATTCTGAATATGAAAGGAGAATTGAATTATGTTTAGTTTGGTATCGGGAGAAAGATGGCTGTGTACAATGGAATTGCGATTATCGGAGATGATGTATTGATGCCGATAAGGTGAATAGGCGGTTGTGTTAAATAGAGGGACTATTATGAAAATAAGAGTATACAGTGAGGTGTTTGAGAATATGCAGGAGGTTCCGGAGAGATACACTATCGACGGAGAAGGTGTTTCTCCACCTCTGGCATGGGATAATATACCGGAAAACACGAAAAGTCTGGTGTTGTTAGTGGATGATCAAGATGCTCCGGGCGGAGAATTTGTTCACTGGCTTCTCTATGATATTCCTCCATCGGTGAGAAAATTACCTGAGAATCAAAATGACAGCGGAATACTTCCAAACGGCGCTGTTCAGGGTATAAACAGTTCGGGTAGAATCGGTTATTTCCGGTTCTCTCCTCCATACGGGACTCACAGGTATGTTTTCAAGGTCTTTGCTCTGGACAAGAAGCTCAATCTTCCACCGGGAAAAGACAAAAAACAGATCGAACGGGCGATGGATGGGCATGTGATTGCACAGGGCGAGCTGCTTGGGGTGTATGCAAGGTAACTTTTTGTACCGGTCATTTCCCTTTTGGAATTGAGCTTATATGCGGGAATTTTTCATTTTTCTGTAAGTAATGCTATTTTTAGGTAGAACGGATTCTGAAAGGGTAATGAAGGGAAGATGCAAAAAGGGAAGCCAGTGGTATTCAGCAGTGTAGAGGAAGTCGCGGATTTTTTAAGACCTCTGAGGGTAGGCGGAAAGACTCTTGTAACAACCAACGGATGTTTTGATCTGCTTCATACCGGCCATGTCAAATATCTTCTCGAGGCTGCATCGCTTGGTGATCTTCTTGTGGTTGGAATCAACTCTGATGCCTCGGTAAGAAAACTCAAAGGTATCTCACGACCGATTCAGAAGGGGGCAGACAGGGCCTTCCTTGTGGCATCATTGAAAATGGTGGACTGTGCTTTTCTGTTTGAGGAGGATGATCCCAGAGCATTCCTGGAGGTACTCAGGCCTGATATCCACGTAAAGGGCGGCGATTACCTTCCAGAGCGACTTCCTGAGAAGGAAACGGTTGAGAAGCATGGAGGGGTGATCCGGATGCTTAATTTTGAACAGGGTTACTCAACTTCCTCCATAGTGGATAGAATCATCAAATCCGCAAAACAGGATGTTTGAGATTTTTGATGGTCTGCAGTGGGCTGAGAAGAGAGATTAATGTATAATTGTAGGGATCAGAGGTTGGAACCCTGATTCTCTTGATTCAGGGATTGTCTTGACTATAAATATAGAAGAAGAATTTACAGTTTATTATGTCAGAGTTATCAACACAGAAAGAACAGGGACCCGGGATGGGGATAACCGGTAGATGGAGAAAAGAATAATGGCAACCCACACTGCTGAAATGTCTATAGAATCACTTGAGAGTCGTTACAGAAGAGATCCTGCATCACGGATCTTTCCCCGTCTTGCGGACGCTTACAGAGAAGAGGGCAATATTGACAAGGCGATTGAGATCTGTCTGAACGGGCTTGACCTGTATCCTTCAAATGTCACTGGCCGCATTGTCCTCGGGCGCTGCTACTTTGAGATGGGAAAACTGAATGAAGCTGCTGTCGAGTTAAAAAAAGTATGCTCTATAGACCGCAGGAATCAGGCTGCCATTAAGATGCTGGCTGATATTTTTGTAAAGCAGGGAATGGAACACAAGGCCGGTGATCTCTACCATCTTTTAAGCAGAAGTGATCCGTTTAATAAATTGCTCGCCCAGTTCTGTTCCAGGTACAAATCAACGGGGAAAACCGACCTCTTCGATATTCTGGGAATCAGTCAGCCGGGTGGGTATTCTGCTCAGGTACAGTCAGCGCCGATTCCGCAGGAGGTCTTTCCGGATGCGGAAGATTTTTCAGATCAGGAGCCCGGGTTCCAGGAGATTCCATCACAGGCTGAGGGTCTTGAGGCGATGACCAGTGAGGACTTTGAACGTCAGTTCGCGATGGTAGAGCAGTCCGCTGATGATCCCTCATCGGGAATGGAGTTTCCCGAACAGGAACCGGAGTTTCAGGAGGTTACAGATCAGAGCGATGTTCTTCAGGAGGTAGCGGAGCCGGAGCTGGAGCAGCAATTCGATATAGCGGGTGAAGAGGTCGAGGAGGAGAATGCTGCTGAGATCAGCGGTGATGATATAAGCAGCAGAATGGCGATGATGTTTGAGGGCAATGTCTCCGGAGAGTCTCAAACAGTTGAACCTCAAGGAGTGGAAAATGTTTTCCCTCAGGAATCAGAGATTGCTGAAGAACTGCCCGATATTTCCTCATCGGAACCGGAATCAATTTCAGGCCAGGATGTTTCATCGAGGATAGAGGAGCTTTTCAGCGGCTCTGCCGGTAAAGCTAAAGAGCAGGGAGAGGCGGTTGAGAATGCAGTCCCCACAGATGAGAAATCGGTAGAGGAAAAAGGACCTATTGATGAACTCCGGGATATAATCCAGAATGAGCTGTCCCCTGAATTCGAAGAAACACTTCAGTATGACAGATCAGAACTGAATAAAGAATTGCTGAATAATAACAGGAGCGGAGATCAGACCGGTTCCCTGACTGATGACCTGATCGCGGATGACAGCAGGGCTGAGATGGGTCTTCTTGCCGAAGCGCAGAGCGGAGATTCCGGTGATTTTTCCGGTTCTGAATTGCTGGATGACAGTGACAGTGCCGGGAGCGCGGTTCAGGAGGATGATGATCTGCAGTTGATTTCAACCGGTGATGAATCCGCGGAAACGGATGACAGCTCGTTTCAGGACCAGATCAATGCTCTTGAAGAAAACAACCTTATCGAAGACGTGCCTGAGAAGCTCGATGAGATACCGGAACTGATTTCGACTAGTGATACCGGGGATGTTGATTTTCAGGATCCGTTTATTTCCGAAGCCGCGGATACAGGAGAGAAGGCAGAATCGGGAATAGTTGAAGTGCCTGATCTGCAGATTCCCGATGGTACAGATGATTTACTCGGAGATCTGATAAGTACGGATGATGATAACCTGGAACTTATAGAGTTGAAGGACGATGCTTCAGAGTTAACAGGTGATCAGTTGCTGGATTTAAGCGGGGAGAGCGTGCAGATTCCGGAGTTAAAGAGTACAGCGGCTGATCAGGAGAGTGAGACACCAGTACCATCAGAGGAGTTTTCCGGAGAGGCAAAAGATGAATTCAGCGTTTCTGATCTTTCCGGTGGGGAGGGTACAGAGGTTTCCGGGAGGGAGAATCCTGAACTTCTGGAATTGTCAAATGATTCTGATTCAAGTACAGGTACTCAGGAGAAGAAAGCTGATACTGACTGGGATGAATTTGTTTTTGATGGAAATAAGGGATCTGATAGCGAACCGGTTCAGATAGAGACACTGGAGGAGAGTGAGCCTGTGCTTTCACAACAGGTGACATCGGATGATGAACCAGTGGTGCCGGGTGAAAACGAAAGCGCTATTGATAGTAAAGATATCTCCGCGGACATGGAGAGTGAAAATGAGGACCACCTCAACAATTCACTTTCTGAGATGGATGTTCTTACAGATGATATGTCAGTATTGTCAGGAGATGATGTCGCCAGAAAGATCGACGATATTTTCTCGAGTGAGAATCAGGAAAAGATATCCAGGGAGCCGGAAAGTGATCTGTCAACAGATGATAATATTACCGGGGTGGAACCGGAGATTGCCGAAGATCTCAGCTCTGATAAGACAGATGAGGAAGATCTGTCGATAGAGGGTCTTCAGGAGGAGCGTAATGAGGCGACCAGGAGTGATGATATCGGGAGTTCAGGTGGTGATGATGCTGTACTTATCTCCTGGAATGACATAAAGCAGCAGTTTGAGGAAGTAAGTCTGGAGGATGAATCTCCTGAGGAAAAAACTGTTGCCCTTGTGCCGGAGCTGGATGGTTC
>DAOTAZ010000310.1:0-4474 GCA_035382965.1 Chitinispirillaceae bacterium
TACTCTAAACACTATATATGGGGGCTACCCATTAAAATGTCGGATGCCCCTTAAAGTGAAAGCACTAATCCGGCCCTGACATTCATTTCCCACTGGAAAAGTGGAAGATGGTATGTTCTATTGTAACAACAGAATACAGATTTTCTTCTGCTGAATACATTACATAGAAAAAATATTATAATTTGATAAGAAGGTGCTTCAAACTCAAATAAGGAGGGGTAGTCATGCGTAAAATTTTGTGTGTATTGGCCGCATTGCTGGTTTTCAATTGTGTGAACGATCCGGTTAATACAAACAGGGTTGAGCAGGGGGATGGAAAATTCCTGACTGCAAGGTCATCAGAGAGCAGGGATGTTATTCCAGCAAGTGATTCCCGGGTGGCAGAGCAGGCTAAGAGCATAAACCAGTTTGCCTCCAGGATGTATAAGCAGCTTGTGGAAGAAAACAAGAACCTCTTTTTTCCCCTTACAGCATTACAGCGGCGTTGGGGATGACTGATGGGGGTGCAGCAGGAGAAACAGATAAACAAATTCGAAATGCACTTCAGGTGACCCTTACCGGAGAGGATTTCCATGCCGCACTCAATGGGCTTGACAGGAGTCTGGCGGCTCATTCGGAAGAGACCGAAAACCTTGAACTCAATGTTGTAAACAGTATCTGGCAGCAGAACAGCCTTTTAATCAAAGATAATTATCTGGATCTCCTTGCACGTAATTATGGCGCAGGAGTAAATTTGCTCGATTTCAGGAAGAATCCGGAATCATGCCGTATCATTATAAACAACTGGGTAAGTGAGCAGACAACATCAAGGATAAACAATCTTCTTCCACCTGGATCCATAAATACTTTAACAGAACTGGTATTAACAAATGCCATTTACTTTATGGCAGACTGGCTTTATTCCTTTAATTCTGAAAAAACAGACAATCAGGAATTCCAACTCCTTGACGGTGAAAAAGTTCTTGTTCCGACTATGAAGCTGGAGGGTGAGAATGGTGGCGAAATAAAACTATTATATACAGAAGCGGAGAATGTCAGGGTCCTTGAGCTTCCATACAAAGGCGGACGTATCGCCATGGATTTCATTCTTCCGGACAGTGGCATGTTTTCCGATTTTGAATCGAATTTCAGCGCAGAAGATATTACCGGGTTGCTGGACAAGCTGAATCCAACAGTATTGCCACCAATTCGCATTCCGAAATTTCAGTTTACTACCGAACCGATGTCTTTGACAAATGCGTTTAAATCGCTGGGTATGACAGCCCCATTTTCAAACGCGGATTTCTCGGGAATTTCTGACAAGTATAACCTGGTCATCTCAGATATAATCCATAAGGCATTTATCAAGGTTGATGAGAAGGGTACTGAGGCCGCTGCCGCGACAGCAATAATTCTTGGGAGGGACACCACAGCATCTTCATACCCAATCTTTGTAGCTGATCGTCCCTTTATCTACCTGATACGCGATACTCAGACAAAGGCGATTCTTTTTATGGGGCGTGTGATGGATCCGAGAGTTAACGGTTGAAGAGTTTACTCTGTTTTCCAGATTAACTGATTTCTGAATTTCAAACGGACTCAATATCTGAGATGCCGTCGTCGTCTATTGTAAAATAAAATGTAGCACCTTTTCCTTTTTCTGCCTCTGCCCATACCTTCCCCCCGTGGCGGCTCATTATTCTGTTTACTGTTGCAAGTCCGATTCCGGTTCCGGGAAACTCTTTGTCAGAGTGCAGGCGATGAAAAGGGATGAAGAGCCGTTTTACACTGCTCATATCAAAACCGACTCCATTATCTTTAATAAAAAACACTGTCTGATTGTCTCTTTTAAATGAGCCGAATTCAATCCGGGTACAGGAATTCTTTTTTGTATATTTCCAGGAGTTGTTTATCAGATTTGTAAGGGCAATTTTAATAAGACTTGCATCTGCAGTTATCTCCATCCCGCTCTGAATCGAAATATCCGCTTTTCTGTCAGGGTCTCTCTGTTTAAGTTCATTGACTATGTCCTCTGCAATTCTGGAGAGATTTATTTTTTCACGGGATATTGCCAAACGACCGATTCTGGAAAGAGAGAGAATGCTGTCGATCAATTCATTCATCTTCTTGCCGGATTTTTCAATGCGCAAAATGATCTCTCTTCCGGATTCGTCAAGTATATTCGAATAATCTTCGAGAAAAATCCTGCATAGACCGAGTATGGCCTGAACCGGGGTGCGAAGGTCGTGAGAAACGGAATAGGAAAAAGACTCCAGTTCCTCAATAGCATCTCTCATCCGATCCTCAGCCTTTTTCCGCTTTGTTGTTTCTGTTAATGAAAAGACCAGGCCTGTTACCGTTCCGGTACTGTCCTTGACAGGAATCAGAGACCAGTCCCAGTAAGTTACGCCCCTTTCCGGCTGGTCCACATACTGGAATGGCTTGTCATGAAAACGGACCGGCTTTGCAGTATCGCGGCATTCCCTGAAAAGTTTTTCATTTTCAGGGTTTGGAAAAAATGCAAAGTGATTCTTTCCGACAAGTTCCGCTTTTGAATGACCTGATCCGGAAGCATAAGCTTCGTTGATGTATACAAAATTGAAGTCTCTGTCAAGGTATGCCAAATGGGTATGGGTGTTTTCCAGAAGTGCTTTGAGAATATTGTTTTCTTCCCTCAGTTTTTCGTTCCGGTAGATCAGATCTTCCATCAGAAGTCTACACCTCGGTTTTTACCCTTTTGATGAAATTATCAAACCTTTGGAGAATCTCTCCCTTGAAAGTATCATCCGATAAACGGGCCTTCATAAGTGCATCGTTGTCATGCCTTTGCTCTTCAGGAACAACAAGTTTTATTGGGAATGCCTCGCAAAGGATGCTTTTTTCTCCGGCCATACTCCTTACTTTTGAGAATACTCTGGTATAACCGAACCGACTGTCTTTTTCTGAGTCATCGACACCACAGCATGTAGCAAAAATCAAATTGTTAATACTTCTGTTGTATTCTTTGATGAAAGAGCGCAGAGGGTAAATAAGATTACCCATCCAGACAGGTCCGCATAGCAAAACCCGATCGTACTCTTTTAAATCAGCTTTGAGAGGGTTTATTCCTAAGCCTGCTCCAGTGAGTGAAGAGAGTACCTGAAAGAAAAACGCACTCATCCTGGGTGTTATCTCTTCGATATCCCCTCCCAGTGCCTCGATGCATTTCCGTGCAAGATATTTATTGTTCCCGGATTTTGAGTAGTAGACGACCAATGTTTTCATGGCTTTCCCTTAGAAGTATGAATATGAGGACAGTAAGTATTCTGTGAAAATTCCAGTGTAGAATGAATCTAATAAGAAAGCAATACCGGTGCACAAAAAAAGTAAGGGTCCCGGGGACGGACTACTTTTTTACTTTTATGATGGCCTTCCGGGATGGTCCAAAGCATCAATTCATTTAAAAGGCAATTTAAGCAATTAAGTAACCGGTTCACCTCAGAGATGAATCAGGGATTTAACAGCTTAAGTTCACTTTTTCATCACATGGTAATTCGGCTGCAGCCTGTCACATCAACGACAGATAAAAGTAAAAAGATAGTCCGTCCCCTGAAGTAAAACAATTAAAAGAATTATTAAATAATCTAAATTAAAACCACCCCTTTATCCTTCATTCCACTGAACACCTGCAGTTTGGTTATGCACTAAAAGATAGAACTCTCAATGAAAGGGGTCTTATGGTTGTGCGTTTTAAAGTATCTGTAATTATTCTCTGTGCCTGCATTGTTTCCTCTTTTGGCGCTGCCATTCATCTTAACCAGACCGGGTTTTATCCTGAGGGAATAAAAAAGGCGGTAGCGATTGGAGCCACAAGCGACAGCTTTTTTGTATATAATTCTCAGGATCAGAAGGTGTATGCCGGGGCTCTTTCCGGGGGCAAATTCTGGGATGCATCGGGAGAGAATGCCCGGATCGCCGATTTTTCTGCTTTTAAAGAGACTGGTAACTTTAAGATAAGAATACAGGGATGCCCGGATTCCTATGAATTTACTATCGCGAACGATGTTCATCTTCAGGTGGCAAAAGCGAGTATAAAGGCTTTCTACTTCAACAGGGCCTCGATGGCACTTGATGCGCAGTATGCAGGGAAATGGGCAAGAAGCGCCGGTCATCCGGACAACGCGGTCCAGATTCATCAATCGGCTGCTTTCGGTCAGAGAACAGCCGGATCAACCATTTCATCACCCGGTGGATGGTATGATGCGGGTGATTATGGTAAGTACATTGTAAACTCGGGTATCACCACATATACGATGTTTGCTGCTTACGAGGCATTTCCCTCATTTTATGACACTCTCAACCTCAATATTCCCGAGTCCAACAATGATCTCCCCGATCTTATTGATGAGGTGCTGTGGAATTTAAGATGGATGCTTACCATGCAGGATTCTCAGGACGGGGGGGTGTATCACAAGCTCACATCGAGAAATTTCTGCGGGATGATCATGCCTGAGGA
>DAOTAZ010000311.1:0-4466 GCA_035382965.1 Chitinispirillaceae bacterium
TGCCCAGAACGTTTTCGTTCTTGTCGATCATCATCTTGATAAGCTCCTCACGGGCCGGACCAAGATACTTTCTGGGATCAAACTCTTCAGGCTTCTCGGCAAAAGTCTTCCTGATCATTGCAGTCATAACCAGTCTGCCGTCAGAATCGATATTGATCTTGCAGACAGCGGATTTTGCTGCTCTGCGGAGCTGTTCTGCGGGAATACCAACAGCAGCCTTGAGCTTTCCGCCATTGTCATTGATAATCTTTACATATTCAGGAAGAACCGAGCTGGCACCGTGAAGAACAATCGGGAAACCGGGAATCCGCTTCTCAATCTCTTCAAGAATATCGAAACGAAGAGGAGGAGGTACCAATACACCGTTCTCATCCTTTGTACACTGCTCAGGCTTGAACTTGTATGCGCCATGCGATGTACCAATAGAGATAGCCAGTGAATCTACACCGGTCTTCTTGACAAAATCCTCAACCTGATCGGGCTGTGTGTAAATTGACTTCGCAGCCTGCACATCATCCTCGATACCGGAAAGAACTCCAAGCTCTCCCTCAACAGTAACATCATACTTGTGAGCATACTCAACAACTTTCCTTGTCAGCTCGACATTCTGCTCATAAGGATGATGAGATCCGTCAATCATAACAGATGAAAAACCGCTCTCGATACATGATACGCAGAGTTCGAAAGTGTCACCATGATCAAGATGCAGAGCAACAGGAATATTGTACCCGGCATCTCTCGCCATCTGCACCGCACCCTGAGCCATATACCTCAGAAGAGTGGAATTTGCGTATTTTCTCGCACCGCTTGAAACCTGCATGATAACCGGTGAATTGGATTTCCCGCATGCGGTGATAATGGACTGGATCTGCTCCATGTTGTTGAAATTGTAAGCAGGAATAGCGTAACCGCCCTCCATAGCTTTTTTAAACATCTCACGGGTATTTACAAAACCAAGTTCTTTGTAACTTACTGCCATATATATGTCCTTTCAGGGAAAGTACACAAGATTAACTCAAAAGCGGTCATTACTGACCGCTTCAAGTTTATTTTTCAGTTTCCGAAGAGGATTTTTCAGAAGAAACTTCAGAAGGAGCGGCTGTTTCAGCACTCTGTACCTGCTCAGTGGCACCCGCCTGAGGAGCCGCTTTTGCCTTCGGCTTCTTTTTGCGCTTCCTTACAGCCTCTGCACCACCACGTCCAACCAGCTCAATAATAGACATCGGGGCATTGTCGCCCTTGCGATCGTCTATCTTGATAATGCGGGTATATCCGCCCTCACGGTCCTTGAATGAAGGCCCGATATCTTCGAATAGTTTCTTCAACACCGCCTTGTCATTGATTCTGCGGGATGCCATGCGTATGGCATGAAGCCCACCCTGCTTGCCATAGGTTATAAGGCGCTCCACTACACTGCGCACCTCTTTGGCCTTGGCAAGAGTTGTTGTAACCCTCTCCTTGTCCAGAATCGATATTGCCAGATTGGAAAGCATTGCTCGACGGTGACTAGCTGTTCTGTTTAATTTCCGTCCAGATACCAGATGACGCATTGTTAATACCTTCTCTGAATTTTACTCATTCCGTTTGACTAATTATAAACAGGTTACTCGTGGCTGGAACCCATAATCTTGTCTACATCCATTCCGAATGTAAGTCCCAGATTCGACAGTACCTGATTCAATTCAACAAGCGACTTTCTTCCAAAATTCTTGTACTTCAGCATATCCGATTCCTGATTGCGGACCAGGTCTGCTAGAGTATGGATATTGGCCGCTCTCAGGCAGTTATTCGACCTGACCGAAAGTTCCAGCTCGTCAACTCTCATCTTCAGCAACTGACGAAGTTTTTCGGTCTTTTCATCATGAATTGCTTCCTGTACAGGTTCGAATTCACCCTCAATGTTGATAAAAATCTCAAGATGATCGTAGAGCAGCTTTGCGGAATAGCCCATCGCATCTTCCACCGATATACTGCCGTCTGTCCACACCTCAAAGATTATCTTGTCAAGATCGGTACGCTGACCCACACGCGTATTCTCGACCACATAATTGACTTTTGTAATTGGTGAGAAAAGCGCATCGATTGGTATTGTGCCAACCGGGTCCTCTTCCCGCCTGTTCATCTCTGCCGGAACATAACCCCTGCCGTCTGATACACGCATCTCAATCTTAAGCTTTGCATCAGAGTTGATTGTGGCGATATGAAGGTCCGGATTGAGAATCGTGACATCAGGGTTCTTTTCTATATCACTTGCCTTGACTTCTCCCTCTCCGCTCACTTCAAGTTTCAGCGTGGTGTCATGATCAGCATTCAGTTTAAGCCTGAGCTGCTTTATATTCAGAATAATGTCAGTAACATCCTCCACCACCCCTTCCAGAGTCGAATACTCATGCATTGCGCCATCTATTCTCACCGATGTCACAGCAGCACCCTGTAAAGAGGAAAGAAGAATTCTGCGAAGAGAATTCCCTATGGTGTGCCCCCATCCTCGCTCAAGTGGCTCAACAATCACCCGCGCAAAATTCGGGATGTTTTCTGGATTCTCGATCTGGATGCCTTTGGGCATCATCAAGCTTTTCCATTTCATTTCGTTTAAAATCTCCCTTTTATCTGGAGTACAGTTCGACTACGAGCTGTTCTTGAACGTTAACCGGTATGGCTGCCCTCTCTGGAACACGGATCACGGATCCTTCCAGTTTGACTTTGTCAATGGTTAACCACTCCGGGATGTCCCGCAAAGCCTTTAATGAACTATGGATTATTTCAAGGTTCTTGCTTTTTTCCCTTACCTGAATCGTGTCCCCGGCTTTTACCTGGTAAGACGGGATATTTACCTTCTTGCCGTTTACCCGGAAATGATTGTGCAAAACAAGCAACCTGGCACTTGCCCGGGATGGTGCAAGGCCCAGACGGTAGATGATGTTATCCAGGCGCATTTCGAGAATCTGAAGCAGTTTCTCACCTGTCACTCCGCTCGATCTGGCGGCAGTTCCGAAGTAGAGCGCAAACTGTTTTTCCAGAACGCCGTAAATACGACGGATCTTCTGTTTTTCACGCAACTGAAGATTGTATTCACTCGATGTACGCCTTCTTTTTGAAACACGCATCCCCGGTGGAAATGGTCTGCGCTCAACCGCACAGTTCTCCGATTTACACCGCTCCCCTTTAAGCATCAGCTTCACGCCTTCCCTGCGGCACTGCCTGCAACGGGGACCATGATAAACTGCCATGTTCTTTTCTCCTCAGTCTATACGATAAAAATTGATAATTACACTCTTCTGCGTTTTGGCGGCCTGCATCCGTTGTGCGGTACAGCCGTAAAATCCTTGATTGCCACAATCCTGATACCGGCTGCTGCAAGTGCCCTGATAGCACTCTCGCGGCCATTACCGGCACCCCTCAGATGTACCTCCACCTTCCTTACTCCGGCATCATAAGCCATCTTTCCCACTACCTCAGCAGCAATTCCAGCCGCAAAAGGAGTGCTCTTGCGTGAGCCCTTGAATCCGGACTTTCCAGGTGTGTTCCACGCTACAACATTGCCATGGGCGTCTGTAACATTGATAATCGTGTTGTTGAATGTCGCTCTGATATGGGCCACACCCTCTGCAGAGGCTTTTTTCTTGGTTTTCTTTGTACTGGCACTGCTCTCTTTATTCATCTCTTAAAACCTCTCTTATCTGAAATGTTAATCAGCCCTTGACCGATGCTTTTTTCTTGTTGGCAATCGTCTTGCGGGGACCTTTCCTCGTCCTTGCATTTGTACGAGTACGCTGCCCGTTTACAGGTAATCCCTTGCGATGCCTGAGACCGCGGTAACAGCCGATATCCATCAGACGCTTGATATTCATACGTATCGCACTCCTGAGATTACCCTCAGTCTGATGTTCACTGTCAATAATACGCCTGATACGATCCAGCTCTTCCTCGGAAAGATCCTTCACTTTCTTGTTGAGGTCAATTCCGGCTTTCTCCAGTATCGCGTTCGATGTTGACCTGCCGATACCATACACATAGGTTAAGGCTATCTCAATACATTTGTTGTTTGGTATATCGACTCCTGCTACACGAGCCACGTTAAAACCCCCTTATTCCAGAATCTGTATCCATTTTTCCGTTTTAATCTGACTGCAATATGCAATCATCCCTGGCGCTGTTTGTGTTTCGGGTTTTTTGCGCAGATCACCCGCACAGTACCTTTCCTCTTGATGACTTTGCATCCGTTGCATATTCTCTTTACCGATGCACGTACTTTCAAAATATTTCCCCTTTACTTATATCTGTAAACGATTCTTCCGCGAGTCAAGTCGTAGGGTGAGAGTTCAACCAGGACTTTGTCACCGGGAAGGATTCGAATATAATTCATTCTCATTTTCCCTGATATATGAGCAAGTATCTCATGTTTATTATCAAGCATTACTTTGAATGAAGCGTTCGGCAAAGTCTCCGTTACAGTTCCTTCGACT
>DAOTAZ010000312.1:0-4461 GCA_035382965.1 Chitinispirillaceae bacterium
GGTCTTTGCATGAGTTTTTTTGTTAATATTTGATTTTTTACTCACGGAATCAGGTCACTATCAAGGTTATAGACACAGGTAATGGAATTCCAGAAGAAAAGCAGAAACATATCTTTGACAAGTATTACCAGATCTCCCATAAAAAAGGAAATACTCAGGGAATGGGTATGGGTCTTTATATTGTCAAAGGTATAGTTGAGGGTATGGGAGGGAGAATTTCCCTTGAAAGTGACGGGAAAGGCACCTGTTTCACTGTAAAACTTCCATCCGGATCCCACGGAGAATCCCTGTCTCTTTCGGATTTAAGACCTGCACCACATCTTATGGTCACTAAAGACAATCCTTCTGTTGAAAACACAAACATAGATTGTAATAAGAAAACTGTATTACTTGTGGAAGATAACAGAGAGCTGATCCTCTCCATGAGGGAATCACTTATCCCTGAATACAATGTCCTCTGCGCGTCAAACGGTAAAGATGCGCTTGATCTTCTCGGCAAATTCAATGCAGATTTGATTGTTTCCGATGTCATGATGGATACCATGGATGGTTATGAGTTACTGAAAAGAGTGAGAGAAAATGATCAGACAAGGGGCATACCTTTTATTTTCCTCACCGCAAAATCAGGAATTTCCGAGGAACTGAAAGGCCTTACAAGCGGGGCAATCGATTATATACCGAAGCCATTTACAATGGATCTGCTCAAAGCAAGGATCTTTTCTTTACTTGAGTACAATGCCCTGAAAAGACGGGCATTCGAACTGGAAAAATACAGATCTGTCGGGATGTTAACCGCCGGAATCTGCCATGAAATCCTCAATCCCCTCTCCGGGATCAGGGGGCCTCTCTATGTAATAGAGAAAAGTTCTCAGGAGCTTGCCGGCACATCAGACAATACCCTGACAAAGAGCATCGGTTTTATCAAAGAAAATGTCTCCCGTATCGAGAGTATAGTGAATACAATGCGCTCTCTTTTCCATGGTGAGAGCTTTTCAGTTGAAACTATAGAGCTTCATTCCTTTCTTGCCCCGATTATTGAAATCTTTAAGAACAAGACAGGTGAAAATATCTCCTATGAATTGAATCTCCCTCCCGGTCTGGAAATAAAAACCAACAAAGGAGCGTTTTCCCGGATTATCATGAATCTCCTTTCCAATGCCGTTGAATCCATAAAGGAGAATGGTAAAATCCGGATAGAGATGGATAAAGACGAGCTGGTGATAAGGGATTCAGGATGCGGTATTCAGAAAGAGCAGTTATCGAAAATTTTCGATCTTGCCTTTACTACCAGAAAAGAGAGCGGAGGCACAGGGCTTGGTCTTTACCTGGTAAAAGAACTTGCTGACCGGTTGTCTATTGCTATTGATGTCAGATCCGAGGTCGGGAGAGGTACTGAGGTACTTTTGGGGCTGGGAAAGCATTTCGGACATGAAAAGCAAGCAGAAGGAGAATGACAAAATATGAAAAAGATACTATGCGCAGGTACATTGATTGCCGATATCATCAGTGAAAAGGCAGCCAGATTACCAAGTGAAGGTGAGTGTATCACGCGGAAATATCATTATACCCGGGCGGGAATGCATTCAGTTCCTCTGTAAACCTGAAAAGGCTTTCCAATTCCGACACAGATGTATACTGCTGCGGATTAATCGGTGAAGATTATATCGGTTCTTTGTTTGAGAACACATCTCTCAAGGATTTCAGGCAAAAAAACCTCATGCAATGTAATTCTTCAGGAAAGCGGAAAGGATCGCAGGTACATATTCAATGAAGGGGCAAACTCCTCGGCCAAAAGCATTCTCCTGGAAAGCTACATTCTTGATAAAGCGGCAATATTTCAGCTTCAGATTATCAAGAATACCCAGTCTCTTGCAGTCTCCCTTTGAAGCACCCTGAATAAATAATTTTTCACAAAATAGAGAACAAATTTGTCCGGCAGCGTCAATCTTTCCGGTAAATTCCGATATTGTCTAAATAAACTGCAGCAGTAGAAGACCCTGCACAGATTACAAGACGGCTGTTTGAATCTGACGGATACTTCATTGTAAACTCAATAGAATATTTTTCATTATCAGTGGATAGTGATATTTCTTCATACATATAACTTGCCCATGGGTCATCTGTCTCCATCAATGAAACACTGATATACCTTTCTTTTTCAGCGTACGCATCAAACGATACTACATAGGTTTTCCCGCTATCCAGAGCAATCCCATCCTGTACAAGCTCATTAACATATTCAGTATCAGGAGTTCCTTTTATACTTATTTTGTATTCTCCATTTACGATGCTCCCATTAGCCAAGTCCCCATAAAGCGTCCATCCCTCTTCACCTGAACTGAAATCCCCATTGGTCACCAGATTTGACTTCGAAACCGGTACAACATTCAAAGTTGCGCTGTTGCTTTCTATACTCCCGTATGAATTAGTTACTATACATTTAAATGTAGCACCCGAATCATTAACAGTGACCGAGGATATCGTATAAGATGAACCGGTTGCTGATCGAATATTGATATTGTCTCTCTTCCATTGGTATGTCAATCCATCTCCTGCAGCAGTAACAGAAAAGGATACAGCGGATTTCTCTTCAACCGTTGTATCTCGCGGATGAGTAATTATAACGGGTGCTCTACCCTGCACATTAAGCATAATCTCCCTGGTAAACACACTGTCAGAACAGTTGTATACTTTACATTTGTATACTACTCCATTATCAGCCATTCTTGCCAGTATTGTAAAGGAAGATGAATTCTCCCCGGTGATTGCGGTATCATTGCGGAACACTGGTATAATAGATCATCCCCTGCTGCCTCTACCCGGAAAGTAACTGATGAACTGTCAAAAACCGTTGTATCTGACGGCTCAGATGTAATTTCAGGAGGAACAGAACTGTGAAGAACAACAGTTTCAATTATCCCGTTGTATGAACTTATCGGAGTTGATACAGTTTTATATCCACATTTGAAAAACCTTAGTGTATCTTTTTGGTCGCTGAGTCCTTCTGTAAAGAACGAAAAACTTCCATCCTGACCGCTTACAGCAGAAAGTTTAACACCTGCCAGATACACACTCACACCGCTGAAAGGTTTTCCCTCACTGTCCACAACAACACCAGTAATAACCGGCAATTTTTTATCTGTTTCGCCTTTTGCGACACGGACCGGAACAACAGCACTGTCGCTAAGCTCTCCTTCTGCAGTAAGCACCTTGACATATACATTTCTCAGTGTGTCTTTTGTACCAAGATCAAGAAGTTTCCTGTCGATTTCAAGCCATGCATTTACAGTGGAGTCATCCACTCCCGGCTCACCGTCATAATCCCAGAAATATTTAACTACAGTTGCACTTTCCGCATTTTTTATATCCACCCGCAGCACTACGGTACTGTCAATTGAATTAAGATTTACAGGAGATGGAGTAAGAGTTAACCCGGTACGTATGTCCTTAACAGACTTAGTGAGAATAACAGGCGCAATCTGCCTTATTTCATTCTCAACAGCCTTAACATTTCCGACAGTAATTGCCTCACCTTTTTCTGTTTTAAAGGTAATTATGACTTCTCCCTCACTGGGAATATTGTTAAGTACATAAATACCATGCGAATCAGTTACAGTCGAAATAGCCCCCCCAAGCGCAAACACTTCCGCGTTACTTACAGGAACATTCTTTTCATCGATTATTGTTCCTGTAACACTGCCGCCCTGTCTGGTAATTACAACAGCAACATTTTCCAGCGATGTATCAGCCTGAAGCGGAACATCGGCCACTCCGAAACCTGTACCAGGCAAAGCGGCAATAAGACGTACCATTCCATCAGTCGTTCCTGGTTCCACCCTGTCAAAACTGAAAACACCGTTTAAAAGCAGCTTTGACTGGCTCTGTTTTTCGACCTCAATTCCAGACCACTTTGCAGTATCGCCTCCCTCTTTATCGAGGTAAACAACTCCGCTTATAGAACCGTACCTCCAGGTCATCTTTACATTTCCCAGCGTATCCTCGTCATCGTACCCAAGCCGGAAAGTTCCAATCGATGTATCCCTGTAGTCGTAACGGGAAAAATGAAGAGAATAATCCACTCCGCCGGTAAGGTCAGGCAGTCTGAAATAACCATTATTGTCTGATACAGTAGTGTGACCATCGGGGTACGCAGTCACTATTACATTTGGAATACCCTTGTTTTTCTTGTCAACAACTTTTCCCACCAGCTTTGAACGGTAGATTTTATCTACCGGGCCGGTTCCGCTGTCCTGGTTGCAGTTGCATCTGAGCGATATAAGGAGAAATAGTGTGAGATAAAATGATATCACAGTTACCGGCCTGCGCATACTACCTCCGTTTATTCACGATAGAAGTCAATTTTCACAGGTTAAATTATAAACATCATCATTATATTGGAACAAATTATCTGCACTGCTTTATTCAGAAACTTAGAACAATACCAGCTTCCGGAATTCCCCC
>DAOTAZ010000313.1:0-4461 GCA_035382965.1 Chitinispirillaceae bacterium
AATAATCCATACACCAACTATTCTGAGGTTTACACAAATTTTTCAGCACTCTCACAGGAGCAGTTATTTTTCCCTTAGGAACAGGCTATTTTATTCACTTCAAGGTATAAACCAGGACTCATTTTTTCTCATTTTCTTTCCCATTTTGACATTCCTTTTTCTGGGACTGCCAGTTTTTAGCCGAAAAAACCTATTAAGACACAAATTCTTCGGTAAAACAGCTAAAAATGGTGATAATTACTCAGTTTACACTCCCATTATCAAGCTGGCATGCATCTTGCAAGCATTTTTTATTCAAGACAGATAAGTCCTCTGTATTATCAGAAACAAACAGTAAAACTGGCTATATTGCATATCTCGACTTTATACTTACACTGTTCATTCAATAGTGGCAATTGGAACATTTTACATGGTGCAGGCAGATCTTCTCCTTGGTAAGGGTGCACAAAGGGTGAGTGGCATGTAGGCAGAGAAGGGCGCGCCTGCACTATTATAATCTTTTAACAGCAAGGACAATAACCAGTGCAGGCATTTCTTCTCCGGGGTTTAGTCGCAGATGCTATGAAGGCGAAAATAGAGAAGAGTGCCTGCATTATTTTAATATCAAATCAAAGAAATACAGTATTTTAACTGAATCCTCTGTGATCTTCTCTTCCTGCGAAGCAACCCCTGTAAAGCCGAATTAAGCTGCACACTTATGTGGAAGTCTGATCCTGGTTTCCTTTAATCCATTTCTTGTAAACTTTTCTGATCGAACAGTCTACACCTCAACACACCCTGTTAGTTACTGAACAATTCAGCCCTTTCCCCGATGTATTTTGTAACGACCTTTATGCCTTCAATCATTCTTATCGAACCAAAACTTCAACACCTTGAAGTTCTTTACCCCCAGATCCTTTTCCTTCTGGAAAGCGACTACAGTGTCACTGTTGCCACATGTGAAAAAGCCAGAAATGTAGATATCCTGAAATCGCTGGAAAAAAAGGTCACCTTTATTGTAAGGAAAAAGAATGAACCATTATTTCTGTTCCTCTTTCGGATAAGCAGAAAAAAATACGACCTTACTATCTTCAATACCCTCGAAGGATCAACAGTTCAGTATTCATATCTGCTCTTTTTCAGAAAACTGCAAGTAGTCCGGGTTGTACACAATCTGCCTCCGGACCAGCCAAAATACCTTCTTTCTTCAAAAATTCAATCCCGAGTAGAAAAATCTGTCAATGGTTCTGTCTTCCTCAACAAACAACTTGCAGACCTCTCAAAAATCTCTCCTGATTCCAATTCCGGATGCTTCTATCCTGTTTTCTTTGATGATTTCCTGAAATCACGGAATATCAAACCGGAAAACTCAGGCTGTACATCTGTTCTCAAACTGGGTGTGCAGGGAAACGTTGAGGAACTGCGGAGAAATTACACAGGTCTTATCAAATCTGTCAGCAGGCTGCCTGAAAAGCAAAAACAGAAAATACAGGTACACATAATTGGAAACAGCTCAAACCAGTTCGGATCTTTTCTTAAAGACAACGTGGAAAAAAATGGGCTTTCTGAAATATTTCATTTCTATGATGAATACCTGAGTTTTGAGAATTTTTTCAGAATCCTTTCCAACATGCATTTTCTGCTCCCACTTATCGATAAAACTCTTCCAATCTTCTCCAGGTATGAGGGTAAGAAAATAACCTCGACCACCAGCATGGCCCTTGCTGTTAAAAAACCACTTCTGGTTTCCTCAGACCTTCCTGTTGAAAAAAATATCACCCCAATAGCCCTGTTCTATCCCGGACCGAATCTTGAGACAGGAATAATGGATGCGCTCAGGTTGACAGATACCGAATATGCGAAACTTGTATCCAACATTGACAATCTGGATGAGATATCTTTCAGATGTCAACATGACAGTTACATGAAAATTATCAAAAAAGCAATAATACGAAACAAATAGCGGGTATCACCTCATTAATCTGAACACCTTCTATGCAGCTTTGCTCTTCTGTGGTGTACTGGGCAAAACAGCAGGCATAATATCGGGATCCTGACCTTTCCTGGCTGCCAGTATACGAAGCTCCTCAATGAGTATAGTGTTGTTCTGTTGAGCCCGTTTTTTAAGCCCTGGTATAAACTCGACTGTTCTTTTCTGTATCTGCTCCCGTAAATGCCATGCCCTGTCGATAAATGTTATAAGCCTGCCGGAAGTGATATTTTCAAATGGAGGCATATCGAGCCCCAGTTCCTCAAGTAGACCTGAAATCTTCCCGGAGTAAGGTAAAGGCACAAAAGGGATGGTCTGCAGAGCAGCAAAGATAAGGAAATGAAGCCTCATTCCGACTACAAAATCAAGTTCCTTCATGATTGCCATTATCTGTAAAGGTGTATACTCAGCATCGAGTACACTGACAAACTGCGGCCATACCATTTTCGTGATTACCGCATAGGAGTGATGCAGATCGAATAGAGTTTTCCGCTCCATTGGAATAAAGACTATCTGCGCACCATAGCGCTCAATCATGAAATCTGCAGCATTAGCTATAACTTCATGGTAGTGTTCTACTTTAAGATCCGGCGCAGCTCTTCCAGGCTCCCTTACCGACATCCCAATAAGCTTCCTCCCTCTGACTATTCCGGTATTGGAAAGAATATCAGCGATACTCTCATCTGGCTCCAGAGCAAAAACCGGATCAGCAGTAACAACTATCTCCCTGTGCACTCCGATATCTTCAAGTAAACGTCGTGATGGCCTGTCACGGACAGTTACAATAGAAGCATAATCAAGAACTTCCCTGACTATCTTCTGCGACTCAGGGTCCCTCAGAGGCCCTGCTCCAACAGCATAAACCATGAAAGGGATCCCCTTCTCATGGGCAATCTGTGCCTCACGCAGATACTCCTTTACATCTACATCGAAAAGAATGCCCCCGCCCCCGACAATGAGAATATCCAGATCCATCACTTCCAATTCAGACTCTTTTCTGCTTAAATCTCTGATAGCAATAGACTTTTCAACTTTATGCCTTTTTAGAGTATCTTCAGGATCCCGGCTGAAAACGACAATCTCCGCTTTGATCGAACTTCGGATCTGGCTGATAATGGACTGAAGAATCGCCTCATCACCCATATTCATTCCACCATAAGACCCGGTTATTCCGATCCTGACAGGTTTATTCGGTTCCATATCTGACAAACTCCAGTTCTGCTTTCGGGTTCTATATCACCGGGATATTCTTCTTATGTCAATGGGAGGCTCACCAGCTCTGACTCTTTTCCCCTCTCTCTCATACTCCTCCGCACCAACTTCAGCTTCCCGGAGATACTGATTACCGCTTATCAGCTTATTGTAAAGATCGCTGTATGAGATGTTCTGTACGACAGCATCAGCTTTATCAATTGCAAGTGCAGCGGCAGCAGCGGCAGATTGCCCCAGAACCATGAAAGTTGACTCCATACGCATTGAACAGAAAGCGACATGCGAAGCTGAGATACATACAGACACAATAAGGTTGACACATTCGGTTCTTTTTGGTCTCAAAGCACGATAGGGAGTGGAATACGGAGCAGGAATAGCCACCTCGATATTGCCCTCATTTATAGCCCGGCCATTCTTTATTACTCTTTTGCAGTTGTGTGAATCCATTTTAAAAGAACCCATCCCTACAGAATCTTCGATCTGATTTTTCCCCAGAACATCTGACTCGGTAAGAACATAATCAGAAATCATCCTCCTGGCCTCCCTTACATAAAGCTGAGGCGGCCAGTTATCTGTATCAGTGAATTCATCAGGTGCAAGGCCCCATTTTGCAGTCATGGTACGGACCCTCTTTGGCAGGCTTTCATCATTCAGCAGAAACCAGAACAGTCCCTGCTGGTAGTCAAGATGATCCTGGTAGATCTCCTGACGCTCCTCATAGCTGCCCTCAGGCCATCCCTGGCTTTTCCCGATATTATCTGTGTTAACTGCTCCCCAGTTGTTGTGGTCAGCTTTACCTCCAGGTAAAGGGACAGTCAGGTCGAATATATCAAAAATTCCCATGTTTATATACCTTTCAGCCAGGGCATACCTGAATTTGTCATAGTTTGCAGGCTTGGGGAAGGGAACTCTGTTATCTTTTTTTGTCAAGCACAGGCGGAAATTATAAGCCTGAATCAGATCATCACCCTCGCCATTAACTCCTGGAGAATATGTACATATCCCAGGAAGCACACCACTGTATATATCGCCGGGAATCCGGTATGGATCCACAAATCTGGTAAAGTTATGATGAGGTGAACCAAGGTGTACCCCGCTGAATGCCTCACCATAAACCTCATTGGATTCACGGCCTGAAGTATATGAAACTCCTGCAGCGGCCATAAGATCTCCCTCATAGGTCGCATCGATATATACTGATGCCCTGAAAATATCCCCGTTCTCAGTTATCAAACCGGTTATACGCCTCTCAGGTGATATTTCCAAATTCTTGAGCCTCT
>DAOTAZ010000314.1:0-4453 GCA_035382965.1 Chitinispirillaceae bacterium
CTCCCTACCCTCGCCATTATTGTACTCAAGGCTCTCCCGATCTCCCCTGATGTCTTCACAGTAGCAGCAGTGGTCTCATTGATGCCGGTTGCGGCAGCATCAGTGATTTATACCCGCAGGTTCGGCGGATCACCATCTTTTGCCGCAAGCACAGCTATCCTGTCGACTCTGGCTACAGTGATCACAGTTCCAATTGCTTTGTGGCTTATTTTCGGTCAAACCGGAAAATAACTCTTTAAACTGGAGATATTATCACTGGTGCCTTGAAGAAACTCCCTGAGGTCCCTGTAGCGCATCGGGTTTACTTCCAGTAAGACCGTATCATCGTATTCGTGACGTGCGAGTTCGGCACAGTACTCTTTCCATGGCGCAAACCCTTCATCGAGAGGATAGTGGTCCTCAGGACCCGAGGGTGTTTGTACCGTGTCATGGGCGTGTACATGACGAACTCTGGAGAGGAAGTGGTCATCCGGATAATCTTCCTGTTTTCCAATCGAGGAAGCCCGGAAAGTGTGTCCAAAATCCCAGCAAATACCTATTCCCGTGCCGTCAATCAGTTCAAGGCAGCTTTTATAGGTGTCCCCCAGTCTCACCATTCCCCTATTGGATACACTCCAGGGGATCTGTGTTTCACAAACCGGAATTATATCCCCGTAATTATCAACAACTGTTTGATCGATCCACCGGAAAAAAGCTTTTGATGATGCTAATGCATTATCCAAAGGGCGGAAAAACGGATCCCACTCAGCTCTCCCGCCATGAAAGACCAGAGGCATTGGGACACGGGTGATCTCAGCCGCTTTCCGGACTGTTTCAAGGAATCTCTGCAGTTCCGGGATTCTGGATTTATCAAAAATCTCCGGTGAGAGGGATTTGTAAAAATGGGGATGAAGAGAAAGGAAAATCCCCTCAGCGGAAAAGATCCTGGCAGCCTGGAGAATCAGTTCCCTGTCGGTCTCCTCACCGATGGCAAACTCAACGAAGGAAACGCCGTACTCTCTCAGCATGGATCCAAGAACCGATGGTTCAGCAAAGCGTTTCTGCCATTTCTCATCGAAGATATCTAAGATGTCGAGTTTCTGCCCAAATAGTGCCATGTCTTTTTCCAGTATGGGTTTTTGGTAAGGGGACAGAAGTGATAGCTTCAAAAAGTGTTCCAATTTTCTCGGGCCTGGGGACAGACTACTTTTTTCTCTTTTTCAGGGACAGACTGCTTTTTTCCTCTTTTTCAGGGACAGACTGCTTTTTTCCTCTTTTTCGCATCTAATAAGGAAAACTATCCAAAGTACCTGATTTCGTGAGCAGAAAAGCATAGATCTTGTGGAAATTTCGAGGATATGAATGTCTGAACTGTGATTCATGTGATTTTGTTTTCCAAGCCAGTGCGTCCTTTGGCTCTCTCGGCGTTTAAAACTCCCTGGGAAGTTATCCCCATAAAAGCAAAAAAGTAGTCTGTCCCCTGGGTTTTAAAAGCAAAAAAGTAGTCTGTCCCCGGCGCGGAATCCACCAAGGGTAAAAGTAACCTCGCAATGTTTTCGATACCGATACCGATTCCAGAGATCGAATCTGAGCAAAAGTATCATACCTGTTGTATTTTCATCTGATCAGTTATACCGATTTTCTCTTTTTAACAAGGAACGACACTGTTGATACAGTATACAGGATTCAAATACTGCCCGAACTGCGGGAATGAGGCTCTGGAGGTTTTTCTTAAAAACGGGATCAAATGCAGGAACTGCGGATATATTTATTTCCACAACATGGCATCTGCGGTAGGAGGGATAATTATCTCTAATAAAGAGATACTGCTGGCTAAGCGCGCACATGATCCATGTATAGGGATGTTTGACCTGCCCGGTGGTTTTGTCGATTACGGGGAGACGCTTGAAGGTGCCCTCAAGAGAGAGATCCGTGAAGAGATCGGCATAGAAGTATCTGAACCAGAGTATATCGGGTCTTTTCCAAATACCTACTATTATGAGAATGTCACCTATTTTACTTCCGATGCCTTTTTCGTATGCAGAATGCTGAACAATGAGCAGCCGGTATTGAGCACTGAAATAAGCGGTTTGATATTTGTAAAACCGGAAGCTATACCTTTTCAACAGATTGCCTTTGAATCAGCCAGAGCTGCCCTGCGCTATTTCAGTTCCATTTCATCCAGGTTTATTTAGTTCTGTTCAAACGTCAAGACCGGGTTCAATCTTCCGCAGAAATGACATGCAAGGTAAGAATGTGTTTGTAATGAATCAATTCAGTTTCAAGGCGTCATGTCTGTGAAAACAGGCATCCAGTTCTCTTAAATATCAACATTTTGATTTGCTTCGCAGGGATGTAATGAAGCGTAAGAGAGCTATTTGTGATTTAATAAAGAAAATTCAAATATTCTTCCTGATGACATCTTCCATTTTACCTGCAATAATATCCCAATCCAGTGACTTTGCATAATCCAGGGCATTTTCCTGCAATCGTTCACGCAATTCATTGCTTTTCAGCAGAGTAACAGCTTTTGAACAAAAATCATCGATATTACCCGGTTCATATAACAAACCTGTTACCTCATCCTGAACAGAATCGCGCAGCCCTTCAACGTTACTTGAAAGCGAGACTGTTCCACACAGGTTTGCCTCGATGTTGTTTATCCCCCACCCCTCTTTTGCAGATGGGTTTACAAATATCGTAGCTCTGCTTAGAAAATCCCGCTTGGTGCTTTCGTCAATTCTTCCTAAAAAGGAAACCAAATCTGCTACTCCGGAAATTTCCGCAATCTTTTTCAGCTCCTCAAGATAATCACCACTTCCAGCAATTTCCAGCTTTACCTCAGGTATTTCTCTCTTCAACACTGGAAGAGACCTGATCAGAAACTGTACATTCTTATATTTCATAAGCCTTCCAACATACGCCAGCACAGGCGAGGAAGCTTTAGGAACTGTGGGATGAAAAAAAGAGGTGTCAATTCCAGGTTCCACGATGTGAACATGTTCTTCAGGGACTCCGGCTTTTACTATATCTTCTCTGGTGCTTCTGGAAATAGCAACAAACGATTCTTTTTTGTATACAGGACTGAACAGTTTTTCCATCAGGTAAACATAAGAAGCCAGAATGAAGTTGGTTTCCTGGAAAATTGATTTTCCAAAAAAATGCATCACCATGTGCAGTCTCGGACGACGCACAAAAAGAGGAGTGAAAAAAGGAACCTTATTCAGATCCTCGATTATCATGTTATATTTATTGCTGTTCTTTATCAGCCAGGGAATCACGCTGTAATTGAACAGATATTTATTTCCGATACGGATGGTTTTTATTCCCTCGTAAACGACTTCCTTTTCTTTATCGAATGAGTGAGCCAGAACAGTAACATCAAAACCTCTGTGCACTAAACGCTTGAAAATTTCGTGATAGTAAATCTCAGCTCCACCCGCCTCCGGATTGAGAATATCACGCCAGTTAATGACCAGAATAGATTTTTTCATTTACTCACCAGGAATAATCAATTCAATATCTCAGATTACGCAGGAACTGCTAAAAATAGTTTTCTTCCTTCAGAAGCAGAAACTATTACTTCTGTCTTTCACACCAGTCGATCCAGATTTCCCTGAGATGTTTTTCGAGGCATCCTGTATACTTTGCTCCATCGCAAAGTTCTGAGTTTTTCATTTTTTCCCTCAGAGAGGCACGCAACAGAGCCAGTCTGTTCAGATCAGAAGTTAAGCGGCGTGCGATCTTCACGTATTCTTCCGCAGATTCAGCTACTGCTTCCCTCAATCCAATTTTGTCAAGCACACTCGAAACCATTCGGCCTGCGTGGCGGTCCCCTCTCAAGGTAATCACAGGTACACCCATCCATAGTGCCTCGCAGGATGTAGTATGCCCGCTCCAGGGGAAGGTGTCAAGAAGCAGATCGATATCAGAATAAATCTTGAGATGCCCCTCTGATGGAACTTCCCGTCTGAAACCGATTCTATCGGGATCGATCCCGGATTTGACACATAGTTCCCTGAGTCTCGAGATGGAATTATCTGAAAGAGTCGATCGGAAAACAAGCAATCTGGATTTGTCAACAGCATCGAGCACATCAGCCCAGAGTCTCAACACATCTTTGTTAAGTCTGGAAAGAGTGTGAGTCGATCCGAACGTCACAAATCCATTCTCCAGAGCCGGCAGACAGGAGACATCAGGTGCACTCACCGGAGGAGCATAGCAGCAGAATCCGCTTTCCAGACGGATCAGTTTTTCAGTATGCAGATCCGGTTCACCCGGAGGATCAGCTATCGCATCGGTCAGCCGGTAATCCATGGATATAAGACCCGTTGTATTAGGATATCCTATGCCTGATATCTGTATCGGAGCTGCCCTCAAGGCAAAAATCCCCAATCGATTCCCGCTCATGTGACCGGCACAGTCAATCAGAATGTCTATTTTATCTTCTTTTATCAATTCCACAGCACTGTTG
>DAOTAZ010000315.1:0-4440 GCA_035382965.1 Chitinispirillaceae bacterium
TAAACACAGCTTTCCACATGATGACCGGTACCATCGAGAGTGATCCTGTCCGGGGATTTACCCTGATAGTAGCCTTGTTTACTATTGTATTAAAGATGGTATTGATGATAAATGCAAGGAATGCAGCAGACAAAACAGGCAGTATTGCAATTTCAGCACTGGCACGTGATCATCGTAACGACATTTTCGCCTCAAGCGGAGTATCTATTGGAATTTTATTCGGATTGGCAGGTATTCCCTGGGTTGATCCTCTGGCAGGGGCCATAGTGGCAATTCTGGTCACAAAAACAGGAATCGATGTGCTTCGGGAATCGAGCGCTGAACTGATGGATACCGTGCCCAGCCAGGAGATCGACACTCAGATCCGGCAGCATCTTTCAGGATTTCCCGGAATAAAGCAGATAGAGAGTATTCATGCCCACAGGTTCGGTCCTTACTTTGTCGTGAACATAACCGTGGGGGTGGATGGTTCCATGAGTATTTACAGAGGAAATAAGATCGCCGATGCAGTAGAGGAGCATCTTTTAAAACGGATGGATATGCTTCGCAGGGTTTATGTCCATTATCACCCGGTAAAACTTTAGACCGGAAGTTGAATTCTATAAAACAAGCTGGTTCTGCAACAGAGAGCCGGGAGCTATTGGCCTGATAAGATAGTTTTCCTGCAGTTTTCCGTAATCTATACTTATAATATGTCTCTTAATACCCAAACTGCCCCTGCTCCAGTCATAAAGCCGCAAATTGATAAAAGTGCGGCTGGGGAGCAAAAGAAGTTTTCCACTTTTTCCGGTGTTTTTACTCCATCGATTCTGACCATATTCGGCGTCATAATGTTTATGCGCGCCGGGTTTGTGGTGGGTCATGCCGGTATCATACAGGCGATCTTGATCCTCTTTATCGCCAAGATGATAACTACCACCACTGGCCTGTCAATTTCCGCAATCGCGACTAATACTGAAGTGAAGGGCGGTGGGGCATATTTCCTGATTTCCAGGACGCTGGGTCCGGAATTCGGGGCGACGATCGGTCTGGTGTTTTTTATGGCTCAGGCGCTCTCTGTGCCTTTTTATGTACTTGGGTTTACAGAGGCTTTAATAATGACCATACCTTTACTTAAGCCATATTATCTGATTATTTCATTTACTGTTGTCATAATTCTTTTTGTAATTGTCCAGAAAGGCGCCGATTGGGCAATAAAGGTTCAGTATGGGATCATGGCTGTTCTGGGACTTTCCATACTGGCATTTTTAGGGGGAGCGGCCCTGAAGTTTGACCGTGCTCTGTTTGATACAAACCTGACTGCATTCAGCGGAAGTAAATTCTCTTTCTGGCAGCTTTTCGCTATCTATTTCCCGGCAGCGACAGGAATTATGGCGGGAGTGAACATGTCAGGTGAACTGAAAAATCCTGCCCGCTCTATTCCTCTGGGTACTCTGTGTTCAATCGGAGCCGCCCTGGTAATTTATGCAGGCCAGATTCTTCTTATTGGGGGATCGATCTCACGTGAGGCTCTGATTGAAAAACCATATCAGAGTCTTATAGATTTAGCGCCATTTTACACCGGATTTCTGGTGGTGTTGGGATTTTTCAGTGTCACGCTTTCCAGTACTATATGTTCTCTAATGGGTGCTCCGAGGATATTGCAATCGCTGGGTCAGGACGGGCTATTAAAACCTGTTAACTTTTTTGCGCGGGTTTCCAGATCCGGTGAACCCCAAAGGGCTCTCTGGCTGACTCTTATAATTTCACTTCTGGTGATTTACTTTGCCGGCAGAGGTGGTGAGGGCGGAGCCCTTAACATGGTGGCTTCCATAGTGACTATGTTGTTTTTGTGGACCTATGGGATAACCAACCTGGCGGCTTTTACGGAATCATTCAGCAGAAACCCTTCTTTCAGGCCAAGATTCAAACTATTTCACTGGTTTTTCGCACTTGTAGGGGCGGTAAGCTGTTTTGCTGCAGCATTTCTGGTGGATGCTGTTGCTGCGCTGGCTGCAGTTGCGATTGTAGGCGGACTGTTTGCCTATGTACGTAAGTTTATCCTTACGGCATCATTTGGTGATTCCCGCAGGGGTTTTTTCTATTCCAGGACCAGGGATAATCTTTTTACTCTCGCACAACTTCCGGTTCATCCTAAAAACTGGCGTCCGACCATAGTGGTGTTTTCAGGAAATCCTCAGAACAGATTGACACTCACAAAATATGCGGACTGGCTTGGAAGCGGCCGTGGAATTGTGACTCTGGCGGCTCTGGTACAGGGTAATTTGCAGGAGAAGATCAGGGAGAGGCAGGAGTATCTTAATGTCCTCAATGATTTTGTAAAGAAAAACCGGATCAGGGCGTTTCCGGAGGTTCTTATCACTCCGGATTTTGATCTCGGACTGAATCAGTTTCTTCAGGCAACATCGATAGGACCGATCAAACCGAACCTGGTGATGTTTGGATGGTCCAGTGATCCGTCACGTGCACCTGCGTTTGTCCATTCTTTACAAACCGCAACACTTCTAAATATGAGCATCGTTCTTGTGCATGATGGCGGACTTCCCGGGCATCATCAGAAGAAGCGTAAAATCGATATCTGGTGGCGGGGTGAGCGCAATGGATCACTGATGATGATTCTGGCTTATCTGATATCACGGGATTCAGGGTGGTCCGGAACATCGATTCGTATCCTGAGGATTGTGCAGGATGAGAGTCAGATAGGGAAAGCAAGGAAAGAGCTGAACGATCTGGTGGAATCATCGAGGATGAATATTGCAGTTGAGATAATTTACTCCAGAGAGCCTTTTGAGAAGCTTGTACGTCTGCACTCATCCAATGTCACAGTAATATTTATCGGGTTTGAGGTACCGGATCTATCCATTGCAGAGGTTTTTCAGAGCTCTATGAGTTCCCTTCTTTCAGGACTCCCGACTACTCTTCTTGTGAGATCAACCGGTGAGGCTGATTTGACTTCATAAGGCCTTTTTCGGGGTCGGTATCGGAAATCGGTATCGATATAATATGATCTTTATTCTATCATACCATGATTAACTTGATTAGATTAAGAAATGCTTATCCTTGATTTTAAAAGGAAAAGAGAGATTTATTTTTTTAAAAACTCGATCCGATGCCGATACCGGATCGGACTAGAGCGTACAGAGTTTTGTGATGGGAAATTTATTTGATGCTATGTGAAAAGGATTGTGTGTGAATATCTGTGTTTTTGGTATAGGTGGAGTAGGCGGTAGTGTTGGAGGAATGCTTTGCGGGAAGCTGCATGAAAGGGAGGATTATCGTGTTTACTTTATAGCACGCGGGAATCATCGGAAAGCAATCATTGAAAATGGCCTTGAGCTCAAGCTGCCCGATCAGAGGGTAATTTACTGCCGCCCCAGCGGCGTGTATTCGTCATTAAGGGAAGCACCGGTTCCGGATGCGGTCTTTTTATGTGTCAAGGCTTATGACCTGCCGCTTGTAACCGAAGAGCTTGCCGGTATTGGTAATCCGGACATGATGGTTATTCCTGTCATGAATGGTTTTGATATTTACCAGCGGGTAAGAGAAAACCTGAAAAGTAGCCTGGTATTTCCATCATGCATTTATATCGGAGGGCGAAAAACAGGTGACGGGAAGTGTAATTTTTATTTTTCCGGCCCGCTGGTTTTCGGTGCCGACCCGATGCACAAGGATCACAGGCCGGAAAAGCTTATTACACTGCTTGATGAGATTATTGATAAAACCTATCTAGATGTCAAGTGGGTTGAGGATCCTTATCCTGCAATCTGGCAGAAATACATGTTTAATGTGGCTGTAAATCTGATGAATGCTTATACCGGGAAAACACTGGGTGAAATCATGGCCGATGCTGCTTTAAAGCAGATGGCAAGAGATATTCTTCATGAGACAGTGGAGGTTATTAAAAGAACCCCCGATGCACCGGTTTTCCCTGATGCTGAAGGAAGGATATGGGAGATAATAGAAAAGGCGCCAGCCAGTACCAAATCCGCTTATGCTGTTGATATAGAAAACCACTCAAGAAGAAATGAGGGTGAGATTTTTGGCAGAGCAATAATAGAGCTTGGTAGAAAAGCAGGGGTTAAGACGAAGAGGATTGAGGAGGTTTTTGGAGAGATTGAGGCGCGTTTGTCGGGGGGGTAGGAAGGCTGGAGAATTAGTAGCCACAGGGGCATTTTTATCTCTGGGGTGAAATTGTGACTTAAACAATTAAATTGAAATACTTTTATATCAGGACTGTGGTACTGCGGTTCATTCTTTGGTAAAACTCAGTATGCGACCTAAAATTCCCGCGTTGATTGTGATGAGGTAGGGGTTGAGACATACCAGGATGCTAAACAGTATGTCTAATCGGCCCTGCGTAAACTTGAGTCAATCAAAGATTCCTCAAACTGGAATTGCCCCGAAAAAATGGACACGTGACTAAGCAATTTTCTTCCGTTT
>DAOTAZ010000316.1:0-4438 GCA_035382965.1 Chitinispirillaceae bacterium
TGTCCGGTAAGTATTGCGTGGTATAAAAGCCTTGCCGGATTTGAGAGAGAATACCTGTACAAATATCACTACAGGATTTTTCCGGTTGTGGATGGCAGCAACCGTTTGATGGGGGAGTTGGATTCCCGTGATGTGATGGGGGTTACACAGAGGGAGCGGCGCAGTCTTAAAGCAAAAGACCTGATGCGCCCTGTGGGAAAAGAGAACTCAGTCAGGGAGGACAGCGATATAGTGAAGCTGCTTTCTCTTATGGAAAGTAATGGAAGAAGCAGGATGATGGTTACAGATAAAGAGGGGAGATTAGCCGGAGTAATAGTGCTGAAGGATCTTCTGCGGTTTTTCCTGGTCAGACTGTAATTAAGGTTGAATGATCACACAGGAAACTGTGTCCATATATATGAAAATGAGTAAACTATTTAAACGGTTAATAAGATGTTCAACAGGAAAAACCAGGTGGAAAAAGTGTTTCAGGGGACAAGTATCTCTCCCGGAATGGCGTCGGGGCGGGCTTTTATCTACACCGATATTCTGCTTCGTGATCATGGTCTCTACACTATAAGGCCTTCCGATTTTCGTGATGAGTACAGAAGAATCGAGCAGGCCATAACTGATGTGCGCAGGGAGCTGGCTCTTTCAGCAGAGAGGGTGCAGAAGGAGCTCAATGCCCAGATAGCCGGGATTTTCCTCTCCCAGGGTGAGATTCTGAGAGATCCGGAGTTGATAAAAGAGATAAGGCGGGAACTGGAGAGCAGTCTTGTCAATGCTGAGCAGATTGTCAAGCGCGTTTTCCGTAAATGGGAGCTGCGTTTTCGTCAGGTGCAGGATGAGCGGATAAGTTACAGGGCTGATGACATTGTGGATCTCAGCCGCAGGATGATACTGGCGCTTACCGGAATTCATGCTCACATGCTGGAGAAACTTCCCCGCAACAGTATCATTGTCGCAAAGCGTCTGCTGCCATCCGATACTGTGTTTCTGTCAAGAAAGTTTGCCAGGGGTGTTGTCACAGAGTATGGCGGCCCTGCATCACACACCGCTCTACTCACCCGTGAACTTGGTATACCATCTGTGGGCAGAATCGCAAATATCCTCGACTTGATTCATCAGAATGATACTCTCCTTGTAAACGGTGACAGCGGCAGTCTGGTGGTAAACCCCTCTTCTGCGGCAAGAAAGGTTTTTGCGAGGGCGGTACAGAGAGAGTCCGTTCAATCGATACGGGCCCGCAGGGAGTCTCTTGGTCCGGCAATTTACCGGGATGGGAGGCAGATAGGAGTGATGGCTAATGTGAGCTGCAGGGAGGATGTGGAGATGGCGATGCGAAACGGGGCTGATGGGGTAGGGCTGTTCCGGATAGAGAATATTTATCTCACCCGTAAATTACCACCTACTGCCGATGAATTAACAAGAGAAATAGAGGATGCTCTTGAGCCGGCATCTTCAAAACCAATCACCATAAGGCTGCTTGATATCGGTGGTGACAAGAGACTGACATATTTAAATGGTACATCGTGTGATGATTCTTTTCTTGGCCGCAGGGGGATACGTTTTCTTCTTGAGTATCCGGAACTGCTTTACACCCAGTTTAATGCTATCCTGAGGCTTTCAAACCGTTTTGATTTAAGGATCCTCGTTCCCATGGTCACTTTTGCCCAGGAGATGCAGCTTGTAAGGGAGATGCTCAGTGATCTGATGCAGGTGTCAAAGGGAAGGAGTGATATTCCGCTGGGAGCGATGATCGAGACTCCGGCCTCTGCTCTCTGTATCGAGGAGTTTTTACCATTTGTCGATTTTTTCAGTATCGGTACAAACGATCTGACCCAGTACACGATGGCTGCAGGGAGAGAGAATCCCTATGTGGGCAATTACTTTGTCGATGATCATCCTGCAATTTTCAAACTGATAGAGATGGTTTGCGGCAATGCTTACGGCAAGCCGGTATCGCTCTGTGGCGAACTGGCATCGAACAGGGGTGCCCTGGGGAGAGTACTGGAATCGGATATAGAGTCGCTCAGTGTTGCTCCCATGTTTATTCCCGGTATAAAGCAGGAAATACGGAAGCAATCACGTGCATTGCCGGATCATCTGATATCGGTGAGTTCACTTACCAGCAGTGGCTTTTGATGCAGGTACCGGGAGGATTTCCGTTTTGCATCGATATCCTCAAATGCTGAGATGGCCTCTGAGAGGCTCAGCCCGGTAGCTTTGCAGATGCTTTGAGGAGGGAGCCCTGAGTTTTTCGCAAAGAGGCACAGATCCATTTTCTGGTATGGCAAGGAAAAGAAGAATTCCTCCTGGGACTGCTCCATGGGATAGGTATCTGTGGTGGGGAGTCGGTCCTGGATCTCCTGAGGGATTGAGAGTGCTTTTGCCAGTGCGTATACCTGAGTTTTATAGAGGTGAGCTATTGGTTTTAAATCCGCTGCTCCATCACCGGATTTCACGAAAAATCCCTGATCGAACTCCAGCCTGTTGGGACTTCCGGCCACAGCGTAATTGTAGCGGTCGGCATAGTAGTATTCCATCATCTTGCGTACACGCTGCTTGAAGTTGGTGGCAGCCACGAGGCTGAGATATGATTCGTGGGACATTCTCTGTTTGTAAACATTACCTGATGAGTCCTGGACTACAAGGGAGAAGATGCGATATTTCTGATTATTGCCGGCAGGCAGGATAATTTTAAAGGGGTTTCCTGGTTTGTACTGAGGGATAGTTGCTTGAATGGCCTCATCCTGACGTTTGTAGCATCCGGTAGCTTCGAGGATAGAGGTGATGTCGTGCTGAATGTATTGGATGCCAAGATGGGAGGCAAGGAGTATTGCCAGCCTTGAGGAGTCGCCGGAGGAGTGTTGTTCAGGCATAAGCAGGCCGATTACTCTCTGCGGCCCCAGGGCCTTGACGCATAGTGCGGCAGTGACACTGCTGTCGATACCGCCGGAGAGAGCGATAATTGTGCCTCGTCTCTTGAGGTTAACTGCGAGGCTGTTGCGGATAAAAGAGCTGATTCGCTCTATCTCCGCCTGTTCATCGATGGCAAGGTCCTGAAGGGAGATTTCCTTCAGAGGGTCATTCGATGTTAAACCGCGCATCAGGATCCCTTTCGTTGATTTTACGAGTAATAAATGATGCGATATTGTTTACCGAATCGAGATTTTCAGGTATCAGGTCCTCGTCTTTGACTTTGATACCGAACTGCTGCTGGATAAAACTGATCATCTCAAGCACCCCTGTGGAGTCGATAATCCCCTTTTCTACCAGGGAGTCATCATTTGTAAATTCAACGGCACCTGAGTTCATAAGGAAGTTTTTATTTACGAATTCGTTTATGGACTGGTGCAGGTTGGAATCTTTCGCTGACATTTCTCCTATCCTTTCTGCTTGTGAATCAGGATCAGGCATTCAAATGATTTCCTGTTCAAATGTCATGCCACGGGATGTTTTCAGGGGAGCGAACTGAACTTACATTGGAACACCTATTGCAACACTTAAATATTCAGTTAGAAAAATCTGCATTGTAGTTTTCTGAGTAATCCAGACTGGGGGTGAGTGGAGATGGAGTTTGACGGGAGAAAGCGGGTTGTTATCGAGAATCTGCAGCCATCTCTGGAGTGCGGGCGGTACCCGGTCAAGAGATGTGAGGGGGAGTTGGTAGAGGTAAGAGTTGATATTTTCTGTGACAGTCATGATGAGCTGGGTGCAGTTCTTCTTTTCCGCAGAGAGGAGCAGACTGATTGGGAGAGTCTGCCCCTTTATCATAAAGGAAATGACAGGTGGGAAAACGCTTTTGTGGTCTCTGAGCCGGGGAGGTATTTTTTTACAGTCCGGGCCTGGGTGGATCATTTCGCAACCTGGCAGCATTTTCTCACCAAAAAGTTTAATGCCGGTCAGGACATAAGTGTTGACCTGAAAGTGGGTTCGATACTTCTTGAGCAGGCCTCAAGGAGAGTTCCTCCTGAATTCTCTGTCCCTCTTCTGGACCGTGCCCGTGATCTTCTCTCAGCCTCCGAGGCTGCAGCAGCGGTTCTTCTTGCTACGGACAAAGAGATAACCGCCATGATGAGTCTATACCCGGATCTTTCCCTTGCCGTGGAGTACTCTCCTGCACTTGAGGTTCAGGTGGATTCCAAAAAGGCAGTTTTCAGTACCTGGTATGAACTCTTTCCCCGCTCCACCGGTTCCGGCTCTCATGGTACTTTCCGGGATTGTGAACGGAGACTTCCTGAAATAGCGGCGATGGGTTTTGATGTCCTCTATCTTCCCCCCATTCATCCCATAGGATTTACAAACCGTAAAGGCAGAAACAACACCACTGTTTCAGAGGAGGGTGATCCCGGGAGTCCCTGGGCAATAGGTTCTTCTTTCGGGGGACATAAGGACATTGAGCCGCAGCTTGGGAGCATGGAGGATTTCGTGGGACTTATAAACGCCGCCGCCTCCT
>DAOTAZ010000317.1:0-4435 GCA_035382965.1 Chitinispirillaceae bacterium
TGGTCAGAAAGTCTGAATCAATCTGCTGGCCAGGGTGAGCAAGGACCTCAAGAACATATTTTTCAGCAAGATCGATAATCTGATTAAGTGCGGGATAACAGATTGAGTTTTCACTGGGAGCTATCTGGCGGATATGAAAAAAATAATCGGTACAGATAAACCGTTTTTTCAGAATTGAATCTACTCTTTTCCGGAAGAATTTGTTCAACCTGCTTTTGTTCTGATTATCAGTAAATGTGATGTTTTTCCGCACTATGGTGCCCTCAGGAATATTTCTACTGAAGAGCATATTTGCGCAAAGGTGCATATGGTTGTGCCCATCGATTCTTGACGGAACCTTATTGTAGAGTTTGGTGTACTCCTGGTACTGGGATTTGAACACGTATTCAAAATCTTTTCTAAGAAAAGGATTATAGATGACCTGAGAGAATTTGTTTCTCCTGAGCCATTTGACAATTTTTTCCTGAGAATTCTGCAGGTTGGTAGAAACATTCTTCCCGGTAAATGGTTCGGTGAAATTCACATGTAATCCGGTATCGATATTTTCCCTCTTTGCAAGTTCTGCGGCACGCTCAGAATCATCCATGTACACCATGACACTTACAGAATCGACTGCACCTGCCCGGATACATCTGTGTATCCTTTGAGTAATTATGTTTGTTGCTCCCCAGTCATCAGCATTGATTATAAGCATTCCGGTGCTCCAACTGTAAAGAAGGTTTACGGGTTTTGAGTAAAAAGGTATATGTCAAACAGAACCCGGTCCTGATGAGTCAGCAATATTGTTAAAGGAGATGCCGGCAGTGTCGTCTATGATTGTTATGATCTGCTCGGATTCCTGTAAATTCTGTGCTGAAATGACCATCGAGATTTTCTCATCCGTCTCTCCGATTATACTGAAAGGAAGGTCATTGAATACCTTTACCAAAGGCCCGTTCTTTCTGGTTTTTATCAGTTCCGCACCTAACACTTTACATCCGCGTGAACACTCACGGGATCTCAGCCAGTTTATAAAAGTATGCTCGACCTTCTTCTGTGCCACTCGGCAGGAGATGACAAAATCCACCAGACGAGGTGTTTCTGAGCATTCATCAACACTTGCAAACCCCACAATACCATAATCCCCAAACCGGTCACTGCAATGGAGTCCAAGGCATAATACACCCGATTTAGAGAGCAGTTCCCTGAACTCGGAATCGGAATATCTCCGTGATGAAAGATTTAGCTGATTGGACCGTTGGATAAGTTCGAGGCAACGGGTGATATGGGCAGGTTCGGTTGGGACAAATATCCGCATATTCATGCGGCAGTCTTTCAGAAAAGCTGTTATATCTCCACTATACTGCTGCTGAACCTTCTCCCGCTGTATCTCAGTGAGATATGATAATCTCCGCACCTTGCCGGCTTCGGTCACTGGAACATCGAATTCCGGACGGGAAAGGGCAATGCTTATCTCCTTTTCATCAAACACCCGCACCTGAGGAAGAGCTCCCTTTACTTCCGCTCTCTCGAATGGTGAGTCATCAAAAAGAACAAAGGTATCGATACCGATATTGATCCGCTTTGCTATTTCAGCCAGATTGGCGCTTTTTGGTCCCCAGTTTATAGCGGGATAAATGAAGTAGTCCTGAAGATTATAACGCTCCAGAATTTTCCAGGCCTCGTCATGATCGTTTTTACTTACGATAGTCTGGATTATCCCCCGCTCATCCAGTGCCTTTATACATTTTATGTTCTCCTCGGGAATGGTAATCTTCTCGGCACCATCTTCGATAAGTATGCCTTTCCATAATGTGTTGTCAAGATCCCAGGCGACACACTTTACCTTTTCTGCGGGTTCAGGTTTAATTTCCACGTTTTTCTTTACCGGTTTTTTACGGATGAAATCAAGCCATGAGAACACTACCCGCACATCGAGATCATTTTCCGGAAAGACAATAATGCTTCCGGTCGGAATACCATAGCTGCCCTGGAATTTTTTAAAGGGGATTTCCAGTTGATTTCGGCCGGGGTTTATCTCAACAGAGTCCCGAAACCGGTTGTCTCCAGATGTGTACTCCACCTGCATCCTGAAGGAATTCTGGTAAAAGGAATAACACTCCATAAAGAATGAATCTATCTCTATTTGATTACCTTCTCTGTTGTGCATTGACTGCAGTATCTTTTCGCGAAAATACGCATAGGCCTTATACAGTATCCTCTGCGGGTTACGGTATTTGATCTTAAACCATTCGTTAGGATTGAAAGGATTTGTAAGCGCAAAGGCAGTCCGCACAAGTCCTGCAGCAATTCTGTCAATTTTCTGAAAAAAACGATGCTGATCAGGTGAAAGCATGACTGGGTAAAGCATGGTCCCCAGCCTTGCCCATCGCTTGAACCTCACATCAGCACCAAACTCAAACATCCCCTTATATGCTTTGTTGGGGTAGATACCGTATTTTACCCGTACACATCTTTTATCCTCTCTCTCCTCATAGAGCGGACAACTGTGATAGCATTCCGGGGGTGCGCACTCAAGACAGTGTTCTCTCCAGTAAACAAGAAGAGTCTGTGCGACTTCGTCGGTGTGAAGCCCTGATACGAAATCTGTTTTCGGGTGCAGTTCCTTTTTCCAGAGATTCTTATTTGCAAATTCAGGTTCCCACATATTTATCCTGTCCTGTCTACATATAGTTATGCCTGAAATGATCTGTCTTTGACCGGTTCTATCCCGAGATGACTGAGAATCTTGCCGATATGATCACAATTCCTGACAAGGTATTTCATGAAATGGTGCTGTCCTGCAAGGAAAAGAAAGGGGAGTGATATTGAGTATAGTCCGGATGCGATAAGAGATTTTGCGGTCGATTTACTTACAAAAGAGGAATTGCGTGCGTTCAGTGCTCCTCTAAGAAGTGCTCTTTGTATATAGTACCTGCGCGTAAGTCTGCATTCAGGCACAAGCTCATGCACTATTGCCTCATTACACCAGATAAATACTTTCCCCTTGTTAATCGCGGTTGCAAAGAAATGGGAATCCTCTCCTCCGGTGGAACCGAATCTGTTGTCAAAAGGATATATGGTGTTTTCAAAAAGACTCATCCGAAGCAATACATTGCCGGTCCGGGTGTAAACCGGATCTTTCAGCACTGTTCCTGTAGAAAAGGTTTTGCGATTACAGAGCCTGCTCTTTACAAGCCAATCGGGAGGCTTAATCTCAAAGTATGGAAGAACCGGCCCCAGGATACCATCGGCTGCATATTCATGAATACTCTTATAAAGATTATAAAGCCACATCCTGTCAGGATACTCATCGTCATCGATAAACGCCAGGAAGTCTCCTCCGGCATTCTGAACAGCTCTGTTTCTGGCCTGTGTTATGCTTTTGACCGGCTCACAGACATATTGCAACTCATAACTGCATTTTTTTCTCAGTGTTTTAATGACTGATTCTGCGGATTTTTCGCTGTCATTGTCCACTACTACAGCAGAGTACCCAAACTCATCGTTGGTAAACTGATCGTTAAGATTCAGGAGCAGTTTTTCCAGTAGTTTTTGCCGTTTGTAAGTACATACGGCGACTGTTATGGTGTTTTTGGCATTCATGGTTTTTCGAGAGCAGGGGTCATGGTTTTGGTAATGGTTGATGATAAGACGGGGGTGCAAATTTCTTTCCAGTTTTTGGGGTTTACCCCGGAGGTGCTTTAGTGATTTGAGGGGGGGGTAAAAGCTTGAGAGTTATGTCTGTGAAGACGGGAGTTCAGGAATTTACCCCGGAGATGAAACAAGGATTTAACTGATTTCAAAAAAAGAAATCATAAGGGCGCAATGTCAATTCAGAGATGATTTAAAAAGGGGGAATTCTTCTTTGGATGAAATAAGCTGACCCTGTATGTAAAAAGTTTGTTCCATTACATTTTTATCTCGGAGATGACTTAGTGACTCTGCCTTGGGTTCACTGTTTCACCCCAGAGATGAATTATAGACCAGGTTTGTTCATTGTTTTACCTCGAAGGTGGAATAATGATTTAGGGCCACAAAAGACCTCAAATCAGAGATATCATTCCTTGTATTTTCTCGATTCCGCAAATAAATCCCAAAATTTTCAGGTATGAAAACAAATAAATTCCTGTTGTCATTCAATTAGAGGTTAAAAAAGGAAGAATTTAACAATAGAGGAGAACGGGCATTAATTAATGCTGTGTACTTTGACTACTTGAAAGAAACAATGTAGCCTACGTGCAAACCATATTTTTCAGAAAGTCCAGTTCATTTATCCTGCAGCTCCGGGAGATCATCTTTGAAACCGCTGACCCGCTTACTCCCAGATAAGTGGCCAGATTAATGCAGGAAAATCCAAAGTGGATGACTCCAACCAGTGCAAAGAGTTCTCTGGCAGTGGAGGAGAGTGCTGAAAAATTTGTGTAAACCTCAGAATAGTTGGTGTATGGATTAT
>DAOTAZ010000318.1:0-4416 GCA_035382965.1 Chitinispirillaceae bacterium
TCAGAGAAGAGAAATGATTCCTCCTCATTTCTGGACAGGGACATGGGCCAGAAGTCCCATTTCCATGTGTCGTGCGCGGATATTATCAGTGCGTTACGATTGTTCCAGATTGTGCTGTACACCAGTTGAACGGAATCTCTGCGATTGTCCTTTTCATATATCAGGGACAGAAGTGGTGTGCCTTTGAGCCCATGACAACTGAGAATGTTCGATAGTGGAGGAAGATTGAGCGGATCTATACCATCAAAAGAACCAGGAATTCCCGTTTCATTTATTACGATCTTTGATTTGTCAGGCCAGGGAAGAGAGACACTGTTGCAGGGAAGGCACCCTGAAAAAACAACCATACTGCTGTGTTTGAGATTTGAGGATGCTTTTTTTGCATCGACAGTATCGAAGAGAAACAAAATGTCGGGTTTTTCTTCCTGTCCTGCCGCCCGGAAATCACTCCGTCTTTTAAGTGCCAGAGTTAAAAAACGCTTGTCAAGAGACTGAGATGAGCCCTTGTGGGTAAAGGTGAATGTTCCCGGAAGGGAATGATGAAGAAGACAGGAACTGGAGCGGAGAGAATCCGATACTATCCGGGTTTCAATCCTGTAAAGGTGCTTTCCTGGAGTAGAGCGGGGGATGGAGAGGTTTTCTTTCAGTGAAAAATATCCTTTGAGTTCATGCAGGTTTTTCCTGTATATGACCTTACCGTTTTGAGACACCGTGATGACAGGGTTTTCTTTTCCTGTGCAGTAGCCTTCAATATCCACCGGGATAACTGCCGGTGAATCTGCAGGGGAGCTTATTGATTCCGGAGTTTTTATCTTCAGAAAAGGTTCGCGTTCCGGAGACGGGAGAAGGGCAAAAAAGATGTTTTTATTGAAAAGATGTTCATTCATAAAATTGGTGTTTGACCAGTTGGCATCCGAAATCAAAAGTATTTCACGCGCGTCTCTCAGTTCATCATGCTGCATTATCTGCGGAAAAAAGCTGGAATTATCTGAAAAGGTGATATTTGAAGGACTTTGAGCTTTACGCAGGGAATCTCCGAAGAGGTAGAATGAAAAACGGCGTTTTCCGCCTGAGTGAGAGTCCTGCATATAATCAAGTGCAGGTCTGACAGCGGAATCGGGTTTATAAAGCCTCATGCTCAGGGATGCATCGATCAGTACCGGCACAGGCTCATCACTTGAATGAAGTTTACGGAAGTGGAAAACCGGTTCCAGAAAGGCTGCTGCCAGAAGAAGAAAAACTGTGGAGCGGATGATAATGAAGAAAACCCTCTCAGGGGTCGAGAGTGGAGCACGCAAATATGCTCTGAATGAGAAAAATGCAACCAGGATTAAAAGAATCGCATATAGTATAACCCAGAGATTCATGAACTTGCCGTTCTGGTGATGATGGTGTCTTTTTTCCAGTATCGGTCGTTTTGTTCAGGGTAATCGGTTGTGTAGTGAAGTCCTCTGCTTTCTTTCCTTTTAAGAGCCGAGCACACTATCAGTCTGGCAGTAGTAACCATGTTGCGCAGTTCCAGAAGCGGCATGGTTATCTTTGTACGTTTGTAAAAATCGTTGATCTCTTTTTCAAGAAGTTGTATCCGGCGCAGAGCCCGGTGGAGCCTCAGATTGGATCTGACTATACCAACATAGTCCCACATCACAGATTGAATCTCCTGCATATTATGGGAGAGAAGTATCCATTCCTCATTGTCTGTTGTACCACTGTCATCCCATGAAGGTATGGAGGAGAGTGGGGCAAGGGAGACCTGTTTGATAGCGCTTCCGGAGTCCTCTGCTGCCCGTCTGGAATAAACAAGTGCCTCAAGAAGTGAATTGGATGCCAGTCTGTTGGCACCGTGCACCCCTGTACAGGAGACCTCTCCGCAGGCGTAAAGATTTTTGATGCAGGTTTTTCCCCAGAGATCCACTTTAATTCCTCCGCAGAGGTAGTGAGCAGCCGGAACCACAGGAATGAGGTCTTTGGTGATATCGATACCGAAATTCCTGCATGTTTTGTAGATGTGAGGAAAAAATTTCCTGGTTTGCGCGGGGGAAGCGTGGCGTATATCGAGATATACGCATGGCTCACCTGAAATCTTCATCTCATTGTCAATTGCTCTTGCAACTGCATCACGGGGAGCCAGGGACTTCATGGGATGATACTTATTCATGAATTCTTTTCCGGAAGCATTACGCAGAACTGCGCCGTATCCTCTCAGGGCTTCTGATATCAGAAAAGATTCCGCATTCTCATGAAAAAGTGTAGTAGGATGGAACTGGATAAATTCCATGTTGGCAATCTCTGCTCCAGCTCTGTAAGCAAGAGCAATTCCATCACCGGTTGCAATCTCCGGATTGGTGGTGTGAAGGTAAACTCTGCCTGCTCCGCCTGTTGCCAGGAATGTTATACGGGACCTTATAGGGAAAATCTTACGGGATTTGCTGTCAAGAACGTAAGCACCGTAGCATGTCTGGTCATATTTCCCCGACAAATGATAACCGGTGATAAGGTCGATTGCGCAATGGTGTTCAAGTATACGGATGCGGGGGATCGCCTTTGCGCGCAGAAGAAGCTTTTCCTCCACTTCTCTTCCGGTAAGATCATTTGCGTGAACAATTCTGTTTATCGAATGTCCGCCCTCTTTTCCAAGATGCAGGCCATAGGGGTTGGATTTCCCGGCTGAGCGGGAGAATCTCACTCCCCAGTCGATCAGTTCTTTTATGCGGGAAGGTCCCTCTTCGATAAGAATTCTTACTGATTCGGGGTTACTCAGACCTTTACCGGTGTTGAGGGTATCTTTGATATGGCTTTCGAAACTGTCTTTTGGATCCAGGACGCATGCGATTCCGCCCTGAGCATGGTTTGTATTGGATTCGCTGTCACGTTTCTTGGTGATCATGATAACAGAACCATACCTGGAAGCGTGCAGAGCATAACATAGTCCGGCTATGCCGGAGCCTATGACAAGAAAATCACAAGTTTGGTTCATTTGTTATCCTTTGACAAGCAATTGAGCCACCCTGTTCAGGATGCATCCTGAAGTTCACCGATGGCGGTCTGGCGAGCCTTCTGTCCCAGGTATCCTCCATGATGTCTCAGGCCGTACTGTTGCCTTGTGAAGCGCTTCTTCTCCATCAATACCAGAGCCAGTGCATCACCGATTGCAAGCATGGCAGTTGTGCTTGAGGTTGGGGTAAGTCCCAGGGAACATGGCTCAGTTATTTCGCCCATGTTGATTATGATATTGCAGAGGGAACGAATAACTGAATCGGGGTGTGAGGTAATTCCTATAATCTTATCGATTCCAAAATGATGAGCCAGTTCAAGCATCTCTATTACTTCACGAGTTTTGCCGCTGGTGGAAAAAGCCAGTATGACATCATTGGCCGCAAGCAGGCCCAGATCTCCGTGAGCTGCCTCGCCTGGATGAAGAAAAGAGGCGGAAGTACCTGTGGAGCACAATGTCCCGGCTATTTTGCGTGCAATGTGTCCCGCTTTTCCCATTCCTGTAGTTATGATTTTTCCTTTGCAGTTATAAAGCGTATTCACTGCTACTTCAAAACTGTCATCCAGTGGAATGCGTCTCAGTGCTTCTGCTTCCGCTTCGATAATTTCCTTTGCGCGTTTCAGCATATCACCCATTGCCAAATCCTTATTCTGGCTTAGTCCTGCCCGGTTAATTGAATCTTAAAAATATACATTATGAAAAAAGTCATAAGTCATAACTATAGAGAGGTCGGGGAGAAGAATGGGTTTAGAAAGATTGCATGTGACTGTTTCTGAAAGTATACTATTTAAGTATGAAACTTCCGTTTTATCTGCCAATTACAATTTTATTGCTGCTTTCAACGGTCTTCGGAGCTGGGGACGTTAAGAAACTCGTTTTTGAGGATCAGCTTATCGAGGGAAAAATCCGCAGACCTCAACTGGTGCTTATCAAAGCCGATCAGCGTCCGGTCTTCAACTCCATGGTACTGCAGAGCAAGGGCAAAGCTGCTGATATCAGTGCAGCTATCAGTGATGATATTATTCAGGAATTTCCCTACAAGGGTCCTTTTCGGATTGAAAACTCCAAGATCACCAACATTGAACCCTGATGTAAAGTTAGAGGGCGAAGCTGGATCAAATGAATCCAGTATTATGGTTTTTCATGTGAATAATATATTTTTGTAGATCTTGACAAGTTTGGCTCCTGTCAGATACAGCATTGAAATGATAAAAGCGGAGGCTTTTCTATGAGTTTTTTGTCGATGTTTCTTTACTCTTTTAACACCTCTCAGGCTGGCTGGATTTTCATGTGGGTTATTCTTGCCACAGGGGTTTTCGGTATTGCGATCGCAATAGAGAGATTTTTCTTCCTGATGGGCCGCAGCGGGTTCCGCGTAGAGGCATGGGTAAAGGAAGTCATAGGGTTTATCCAGAAGGACG
>DAOTAZ010000319.1:0-4411 GCA_035382965.1 Chitinispirillaceae bacterium
TGGAGGACGGGGTGACCGGTATTCTGGTTCCTCTGGGGGACAGCAGGATGATGGCTGATGCGATAATAAAGCTTATCAGCAACAATGAGCTGGCAAGGCAGATGGGACAGAATGGAAGAAAGAGGGCTTTCTCCAATTTCCATCCGTCATCATTTACAAGCAAACTCCAGATTCTTTATCGTCAACTCTACGATGAGAAGAAGAAAAGTTAGCCTTTGCTTTTCAGGTCTTTATGTTCGATGTGTATGTGTGATGTAATATAGATGGAAAGTGAAAGGAACTGCTTCAGTCATGGAGAACGTGGTCGTTATCGGATGCGGATTGGCGGGACTGGGAGCCGCATGGAGGCTTGAGAAAGAGGGCGTTGATCCGCTTATTTTCGAGATGGAATCAAGACCGGGTGGATTGTGCAGGACAGAGAGGGAAGGTGATTTTCTCTTTGATTATACTGGTCATCTTCTTCACTTCCGCAACGATATCTTTAAAGATATCGTTTTTTCTCTCATGGGAGAGAAGCTCAATAAAAGAAACAGAAGTGCATGGATCTATTCCAAAAATGTGTATACCAGGTATCCATTTCAGGCAAATCTCTACGGGCTTCCCGTTGATGTGGCAGTAGAGTGCATTTACGAGTACAGTAAGCAGTATTTCAGTGGATCCCGGGGGGAAGCCGTCTCTTTTGCGGACTGGATTGAAATTCATTTTGGAAAGGGAATCGCAGAGCATTTCATGATTCCTTACAACTCCAAGCTCTACAGGCGTCATCCTGCAGAGATGACACCTGATTGTACAGGAAGGTTTGTTCCCAGTTCTGATCTCAAGCTTCTTCTGAAGGGAGCATTAAGTGATAATTCGGGGTCTCTGGGATACAACACAGAGTTTTATTATCCTGACAAAGGAGGAATCGAGACGCTTGTCGGGGCTTTATGTACCGGAAAGAAAATAAACCTTGGTGAGAAAGTTACCAGGATCGACATTGAGAGATGCAAGGCTTATACATCACTGGGTCAGGAGGTTTCATTTGATGGGATAATCTCCACTCAACCTCTTCCGGAGCTTGTGGTATCGATGGAGGATGGAGGGGATCTGAGGGAGAGAGTGTTGGAGCTGAAGCATGTTTCAGTATTAAATGTAAATGTGGGTGTGAGAGGGAGTCTTGGTGAACGGCACTGGGTTTATGTTCCTGAGGAGGAGTTTCTGTTTCACCGGATAGGATTCACCCATAACTTTTCGGATCACATGGCTCCTGAGGGTTGCAGTTCAGTTTACCTGGAGATCTCCTATGATCCTGTAAATGGGATCGATCGTGGGGCAACAGTTGAGAGATGTATTGAAGATATGAGGAGAATGGGGCTTATTTCCGGTAAAGATGATATTGAGGCTGTAAATATAATAGACATTCCCTATGCGTATGTGATATTTGACAATCGCAGGATAAATGCGCTTGAACATATCAGGGGTGCTCTGGAGAGAATGGGAATCTATTCCGCGGGGCGTTTTGGTTCCTGGGAGTATTTGTCGATGGAGGATGCGTTCATGGATGGATGGACTGCGGCTGAGAAGATGTTGAAGAGCAGAGGATGACCCGGTAAAATGGAACTTCGCAAGTTTATCGATATTCTCGATAAGCATGGTTTCCTAAAGCGTGTAAAGAGGAGTGTTGATTGGAAATATGAGATCGGGGAGATTGCCCGCAATGAAAAGGGTACTCCTTTGCTGTTTGAAAACATCCGTGACTATCCCGGTTTCCGTCTCTTCACCGGCGGGATGGCATCATTGCCTTTTATAGCGCTTGCATTGGGGATGGAGCCTGGGATTTCCAGGGGAGGTTTTATCCGGGAATTGAAGAGGAGGAGTAAGAGTACTCTGCGACCGGAAATCTCTGAGTTTACTGGAGATTATAAAAGCTGGAGTGGCGGGAAGGTGAATCTTTTCGATCTTCCGGTGCCCTGGTGGAGCAGAGAGGATGGGGGGAGGTATATCGGGACCTGGCATATCAATGTGAGTAAAGATCCTGTGACCGGATTTTCTAATGCCGGCGTCTACAGGATGCAGATTGTCGGGCGGAATCAGACGACGGTGAGTGTTTCTCCGCGGAGTCATTTTGCTTTACATATAGCTGAGGCGGAGAGTCGTGGAGAGGATCTTGCTCTTGCTGTGGCGATAGGCATCCCGGAGGCGGTAGTGTTGGCTGCTGCAGCCGGGGTTCCTTATGGAAACGATGAGTTTATGCTGGCAGGAGGATTTACGGGTGAGCCTCTGAAGCTTGCACGGTGCGGGAGTGTTGATCTGGAAGTTCCTGCTGATTCGGAAATCGTACTGGAAGGGTTTGTAAAGAGGGGAGTGAGAGTGCAGGATGGGCCATTCCTTGACTATGCAGGAATTCCCAGTGTAAACAGGAATGCTTATCTCTTTGAGGTAAAGAGAGTGTGTATACGTGAAGGGGCGTTTTTCAGGGGTATGTCTGTGGGAGCAGCGGGTGCTGAGGACCATCAGATTTTCTCAGTTCTCTCCAGTCTGGGGATGACGGATTTTCATGGTTCAGCTTTGCGCCAATTGGTACAGAATTTTTTATTGAAAAGCAGGTTGTTCACACTCTTTCAGTATTCCGGGCGGGCAGGAAAGCTTTTTAGGGATAAAAGTTCTTTAAAGCATAGTTAACATTTACAATAGGCCCTATATTCTTAAAATCGGGGTCGGTTCGGAATCGGTATCGGCATCGAAATGACTGGCAGTTCAGGTAAATATTAATAAATCCGATTCACTAGTTAAAATCAAGGAAGTATAAATTTATGAAAATCAAGGTTCTGATTGCAGTGGCGTTTCCGGTTTTTCTGGCTGCAGGCGGGCTTGCTTTAAAGCACCCGGTGTCTTTTTCAAAGGAGAATATCTGGGCAATAGGCATCTTTGAGGGGACATCACCGCTGGAGGTTATGGATTCCAGGTCGATTAAAAATCCGGTAATCAGAGCTTCCGATGTTACAGATATTAAAGCTTCTTTTGTTGCTGATCCTTTTTTGTTTCGCAGGGATTCGATCTGGTATATGTTTTTTGAGGTTTTGAATGCTCTTGATGGAAGGGGGGATATTGGCCTGGCGGTCAGCAGGGATGGTTACAAATGGGAATACAGCAAAATAGTGCTCGACGAACCATTTCATCTTTCCTATCCCTATGTTTTTGAGTGGGATGGTGAGATTTATATGATTCCGGAGAGTGCCACCGCCAGGCATTTACGTCTTTACCGTGCGGTTGATTTCCCCGGTCGCTGGGAATTTCTCTGGACTCTGCTGGAGGGTGAGTTTGGGGACCATGGGATATTCCGGTATGAAGACAGGTGGTGGCTTATGGCAGGATCGGATCCTTACCGAAACAGTTCTTTGCGGTTGTATTATGCCGATGATCTTCGCGGTGCATGGAAGGAGCATCCGATGAGCCCGATAGTGAAAGATGATGCAAATATCGCTAGGCCGGGTGGAAGAATTGTAATGCACGAGGGGAAGATCTATCGATTGGCTCAGGATTGTGATCCAACTTACGGTAAGTCGCTTAATGCCTTTGAGATTACCAGGTTATCTACTACTGAGTATGCAGAAAAGCCCTGGAAGTCTAATCCGGTGTTGTCCAATGGGAGGTCGGGCTGGACAAGTCATGGGATGCATCATCTTGACGCACACAAAACCGGTGACGGTAAATGGATCGCATGTATAGACGGTTATGTAAGGCAGCTTGTTGTGAGGATTAATTTTTAACATCGAGGCTGCAGAAAATGAAAAGAATCCTGTTAGGTATCACCGGTGCATCGGGAGTGATCTATGGCATAAGGTTTCTGGAGCTTTTAAGAGGCCGTGCTGAAGTTCATCTTATTATCACCGATGCTGCTGAGGAAGTAATCAGGCTTGAAACTGGCCTTGACAGATTATCAGTAGAGAAATATGCTGATTACAAATACAGTAATAATGATCTTTCTGCACCTGTGGCAAGTGGATCATATAAGTTTGATAAAATGGTTATTCTTCCATGTTCAATCAAGAGTCTTTCTGCCATTGTAAACTCATATACGGATACTCTTCTTGCACGTGCTTCAGATGTAGCTTTGAAGGAGTGCAGGGGGCTTGTATTGTGTGTACGGGAGATGCCTTTCCACAGGGGACATCTTGAACTTATGCTCAAGGCTGCATCGATGGGTGCTGTGATTTGTCCTCCTGTCCCAGGCTTTTATGGAAATCCCGGATCTGTTCAGGATATTGTCGACTTTGTGGTTGGAAAGATAATGAATCTCATTAGTGTAGAGCAGGATATTCTGCAGCCATGGGGCAGTATTGGGTAGTTACAAATTGGATGATTTCTGGGGTTTTCCGGGTGTGCGGAATTTTTTGTGTAAACTGGTATATAGTGCAGGTGTATTTAATGC
>DAOTAZ010000320.1:0-4397 GCA_035382965.1 Chitinispirillaceae bacterium
GCCATTTTGCCGATAGTAGTGGTTTTACCCACCCCATTTACACCCACCACGAGAATCACCCATGGCCTGGGAGGAAACTCCTCGGGAAGCTTTACAACATTCAGGCTTGATGCAAGCACTCGTTTGAGCTCCTTATAGGCCTCGCGGATATCCCGTATCCCCTCTTCATCGATTCGCCAGTTTAAATCATCAATAATCTCCTCAGAGAGTTCCATCCCGATATCCGCAGCAATAAGCGCCTCTTCCAGCGATTCAAAAAACTGCTCATCAAAACGATCCTCACTGCCGACTATCGATATCAGTTGCGAGCGCGTTTTGCTCAAACCATCCTTTAACCGCGAAATAAGGCTCATTGAATCTTCCCATGCTTCGGCATTTCACGCCGGTTTGTGTGTTTTTTTACTTTAAAATAGGTAAATTCGGCACCTGAATCAATGTGGCTGATATAAGGGGGAAACAGCTATTTGATTATATCAAAAAATTCTGATGACTTCTCAAGGCTCTGAGCAAGTGTCTCAGTTACCTTCTGATAATCTGAATCGCCAAATCTCAGCACTTCCCTGGCCTGATCCCATTCCTCCGGTCGCTCCTCATTATCCCATATCGCATTACCGGACTCATGTGCCAGAACATCCGCTATATGCACCGTAGTCACCAGATCCACCAGTTTATCCGTCGATGATGGACTGTGATGATAAACCAGAGGGAGACCCAGATCAGGCGGCAGTTCCCACTTTTCCGCTAATATCATGCCGATTTCAGCATGTGTAATTCCAAGTATCTCTTTTTCCGCACTTAAAAGTGGTATACCGTTATTACGGGCATATTCACAAGCCTTCAGATAATCCTCTGTTAAGTACTCATCAAAAATCAGCTTGCCCAGATCATGAAGAATCCCGGCGCAAAACGCACTCTCCGGATCCATCATACGGATATTGATAAAATGACGAGCCAATAGCCTGGATGCAAGCGCTGTGACAATGGAATGCTTCCAGAAACGATCCCTGTCAAAAGACCTCTTCGTTGTCCCTGGAAAAACCTTCATCAACGCCGCACTTAGAACGATAGAGCGAATCGTGCTGAACCCAAGAATAACCACTGCAGTTGACACGGAAGAAATGCTTCGGGGAATTCCATAAAAGGCACTGTTTGCCAGACGGATAATCTTGCTTGTAAGCGCAGGATCCTTCTCAATCAGCTTTGCAGCATCGTCCGCCGATGAATCAGGTGAGTTGACAACCTCTATAAGCCGGGTCACTATTGCCGGCAGTGACGGAAGATGATCGATATTCTCTATGATACGATTATACCGCTCGATTACCCCGGGATCTGCATTCTGATTCATAAATCTTTCCGGTAAAAAGGTTCTGCTATACAATATCTGTAATTATGCGCTTTTTTCAACAGGACTTCAAGCCAGGAATTTCGCGACGCATTTACCTCAGGCACTTTTACCCGTATGTAATTGGATGTAAGCCCTGATACAGGCTCCAGTGACTCCACTATAATTCTCAAAGGTACCCCCACGCACCTGCTGAGAAACTCACCCCTGCTCTCATCTATTACCCTCCGTAGAGAAGCGCTCCTTTCACTCTTCACACTCTCAGGAATCTTTCCGGACATCGAGAACGCAGCTGTCTGAGGACGAGCGGAAAAGCGGAAGACATGACCGTAAGAAAACCCCAGCAAGCGAACATTTTCAAGGGTAGAGGAAAACATCTCCTCTGTCTCACCCGGAAAACCCACTATAAAATCACCGCCAAGTCCGGCATGAGGATACCTTTGACGGAAAGAGAAGAGCTTGCTGAGAAGATTATCCAGCCCCCCACCATCCCTTTTCATCGCCACAAGCACATCAGCATTGAGACTCTGAACACTGACATGCAGATGATCACAGACCTTAGGCTCCTCCCCTATTATCTGAAGCAACTCATCACTGAGATCACGGGGATCCAGAGAACTGAGTCTTACCCTGAAATCACCATCGATACTGATAATTTTCTTGAGAAGCTCTATAAGTGTCCAACCCTCATCTTTTCCGGCCTGCCCGATATGGGTACCTGTCAGCACGATCTCTTTGAAACCGGCATCCACTGCTTCTCTGCATTTCTCCAGAATTTTCCATCCGGGCACAGATCTTGATGGACCGCGAAGACGGGGTACGATACAATATGTACAACTGTAATCACAGCCCTCCTGAATCTTGATAGAAAACCTTGTGCGAAATTCATCCGCCTGAGACACCTCACCGCAATCATCTTCACATACAAGACCATTTTTCTCAAATGAGGAGTGATACACCCCCCCGCACTCATCCCGAAGTATCGAAACTATACTGTTCTTGAAAGTGTTTCCCACAACCCAGTGTATCCCCGATGATTTCAACTGCTCAGGTTTCTGCTGGGCAAGGCATCCGGTGACTAGAATACGGGCTGATGGAGCCCGGGATGAAAGATTTCTGAGCATTCTTGAGGTCTTTGATTCGGTTCCGGAGGTCACAGAGCATGTATTTACTATTAATACATCCGCCTCCTCGGGGCTATCCACCAGAAGATACCCCTCTCTGGACAGACGCACCCTTAAAGCAGCCATCTCCTCCTGATTTGTCCTGCAGCCGATTGTTTTGATATGAACCCTGTGCTTTGCACAGGAGTCTTTATGCATTGGCAATTTCCCAGGCCTCGAGAGCTTCCTGCCTGGAAGGGAAAAGTGGGATTATAGAGCCTACATTGAGAGTGGAAAAGAGATCATTGACAATATAATTTACAGAGCATATTCTCATGCTTCCTCCGGTTTCCCGGAGAAGATTATTGATGCTTATAACCGTGCCCAGACTCATACTGTCAAAAAAGGTCAGATCTTCCATGTCAAGCAGTATCTTCCTGAACCCGTCCAGAGAGAGAAGCAACTGCTGTTTGAGATATTCTGAACCGGCCGGATGACTCAGCACGCCGGAGAGTTCGAACACACACACATCATCCAGAATCTCTTTTTTCAGGTCCAGACGGATATCCACCGATGTCGCCAGCAGATCGACCTCAGCCGCTCTTACTCCCCCGCCTCTCTCGATGGTAAATATCCTGTCGAGCCCGATATCCTGGAACAGATCATAAATATCATCGTTTAGATTCTTAAGCACCAGTCCGGTTTCCCTGTCTTTTGAATCGCGGGCCAGAGTGACAAGTGATCCTATGCCTGAACTGTCAATGAATTCGGTTTCTGAAAAATCCAGAGTTAAATCGACAGGATTTTCACTTCCGATATGCTCTTTGATTTCAGAAACAGTATCCTTGACAGCAGGACCGGCGAAATGACGGACAATCTTTATTTCTACGTGACTTCTGGACATCTATAAACCGCTCCTAACGAAGGAATCTTCTGGAAAGCTCATCGATCGAAATCCTGACCAGTGTAGGCCTCCCGTGTGGACATATATAGGGGTTTTTTGCAGAGAAAAGGCTGTTTAGCAACGCGTTCATCTCCTCCTGAGTCAGCTTCTGGCCAGCTTTTATTGCCGCCCCGCAGGCAAATGCAGCCGCAAACCTTTTTTCCGGCTCCAGAAATGCCTGAGGATCTTTACCCTCCAGAAGGTATTTCACTATCCCGGTCACAGTCTCCTTCACTGCCCCGTCTTTGAGAAAAGCCGGAATAGCGGAAATCGATACCGCCTGCCCGCCAAAATCCTCAATTTCAAAGCCGAATGACTGAAGATACTTCCGGGCCGATTCAATAACCGCCTTCTCGGTAGCGGTCAATTCGAGGACAATCGGAAAGAGTAACTGCTGTGATGCGGCACGACCCCTCTTCAGATCCTCAAGTGCCTGCTCATAGAGCACCCGCTCATGAGCAGCATGCTGGTCTATGATGAGAATGCCGTTTTTTATGGGGGCCAGTACAAAAAGAGAATGGATCTGGTAACAGGGAATCAGATCCCAGCGCTCATCCCGCTCCTCTGACGTTAATTGTACACCGTTCTGCTGAGGAGGGTCAACTTCTTTCTGAGATGGCTCGTAACTGCTCCCGGGGAATGGAAGAATGGTCTGAGAACTGCCCGGAGTCTCGGGCGGCTGCTCCCGGACTGAGAAAGTGGACATCCCCCCCGATGCTCCTGAAAAACAGGTAAGAGGAGAACTGTCCCAGGCTGGAGGAGGCACAGATGAGGGTGTTTCTCCGGTCAGGAATGAACCAGGCTGCACCATAGTAGAGGTGATACTGCTCTTTACGGTAGAGAAAATAAAACCGAACAGATCCCGCTCATTGTCAAATTTGACTTGCTGTTTAGTAGGATGAACATTGACGTCGATTCTGGATGGATCGATGTCGAGAAAGCAGAAGAAAGAGGGACGAAAAGAGAAACCCAGAAACTGGGAGAAAGCCTCTCTGACAGCGAATGTAAC
>DAOTAZ010000321.1:0-4342 GCA_035382965.1 Chitinispirillaceae bacterium
TAGATCTCAGAGTTGATTTTCAATACAGAAGCAGCGGATACCTGGGTCCCGGAGATAACACTAACTCTGTTGCAATCGCGAAGCTGCGGAGCGAATTGACAATGGAAGCGGACCTGCATGGGAATTACACCGCCACATTTACAAGTTTCTACAGCGCATTTATCGGCGAACTGGGACTGAGCCGGAGCCAGGCCGGTGCCTGCCTTGAGACAAGAGAATTTCTTGTTGCCCAGTACGAGTCTCATCAGGACGCCATAGCAGGAGTCTCACTGGATGAGGAAATGGGGAACCTTATAAGATTTGAACACACCTATCAGGCATCGGCAAGACTGATCACAACAGTCAACCAGATGCTCGATGTGTTGTTAAATATGTAATCGGAGGGAAAAATGAGAGTCACAGTATCGCAACTTAACCGGAACGTGCAGCATGTTATCCGTAACCGCTACAATGATCTGGTTTATCTGCAGGAACAGCTCTCTACAGGAAGACGCCTTTTACGCCCGTCGGATGCCCCGGTTGATGTCGCAAATGACATCAATATGACCTCCGAACTTAAGCTATACCAGCAGTATAACAAGAATATCAATGACGGGCTGTCTTTTATGACCATCACCGGTGAGGCCATGGACAGCATGAACATTCTGATGCAGAGGGCAAGAGAACTGGCGGTACTGGCAGCCAGCGATACTCAGTCCGCATCAGAACGGAAAATTATTAATGCCGAAGTACAGCAGATCTTCCGTCAATTGATAACCCTGATTGATACCCAGTACAAAGGCGATTACATCTTCAGTGGACCTCAGTCAAAAATTCCGCCCGTAATTGTCAATTCCTCTTCTGCTGCGTCCGTCGATGACTACGACAATCTCAGGATGGCCTGTTTCGATGCGAGTGCAAGCGGAGTCGGCACACCTGTACAGATATTCAATGCATTCGATATGACCCCTGTCACCAGAATCATTCCGGGCACTTTCTCTCTAAGAATCGGCACCACAACCTATGTAGAAAATGTCGACTACACGATTGATTATGAAGCAGGAACAATTACTCCCCTCAATGCGGATCTGGCCATAGATGTCATGGCAAACTATGTAACAGATGGTGTGAGGATGGAGTTTGATTACCTCTCCAAGGGAAAAAACATCTACGGTGAGACTGTCACCGCCACAGGAGAGATCCTCAGGGAAATAGAGGGCGGAGTAGTCATGCCGATCAATATATCTCTGGAGGAGATGATCACCGATTATTCCAGCGGTAATGAGCTGATGGGCATGATGATCCGCTTTGGGGAAAGCCTGTTAAAAAATGATCAGCCCGGAATAGAGAGAGCCATCAAAGAGCTTGATGATGTGTTTGAGGTGATGCTCTCTGCACAGACAAGAAACGCCGCCAGAATTAACCGTCTGGAGACTACACTCACACGCAACGATAATCAGACAACCGCAATAACATCTTTTATTTCCGAGCTTGAAGATGCGGATATGGCTGATACAATAAGCAAGTTTTTACTGGCTGAGAACGTGTACAAGGCCGCATTGCAGTCTGCAGCGCGTATCATTCAGCCATCACTGGTCAATTTTCTCTAGTACTGGGCAAAAATTTCCCGGTGCTTGATAAAAGCAGAAGGAAAATATGGCAAATTCAATGAATAAAGGGCAAAACGAGTTTGGCACGGCCATTGCATATTACTGCAAAAAGCAAGGAAGCAGGTAAGGTTAGGATGACTCAAGGAGGGCAGTTCGGGTCAGAACCGGCTGCACGGAAGCACAAATAAAAGGAGGGCAATATGCCTCGCATCAACCACAACGTACCGGCGATGATAACCGGGAATTCGCTCAGGCAGACTGATCGACAACTCGCCAAGTCTCTGGAGAAGCTGTCAACCGGTTTGCGTATTAACCGGGCCGCTGATGATGCAGCCGGGTTGAGTGTATCTGAACAGTTGCGTACTCAGGTAGGCGGACTGTCAATGGGCTCCAGAAACGTCCAGGATGGTATAGCGCTGTTTAATATCGCTGAAGGAGCGCTGAACGAAGTTAATGCCATGCTGCAGAGAATGCGTGAACTGTCAATACAGGCATCCAACGATACACTGACTTCAACCGACAGAACCTTTATTCAGGCTGAAGTTACCCAGCTTACAAGTGAAATTGACAGAATAGTTGGAGGAGCTCAGTATAACAGAATGAGTCTTCTTAACGGAGATGCTCCCTGGGGGACCGGTGACGGAGGGATTCTCCATATCGGTGCCAACAGCAATCCCGACGAGGACATAATCCAGTTCCGTATCGACTCCATCGACACGGCTTCTATCGGTATAGCGACTACCGATATAAGTCTAACCGCTCAATCAAGCGCTACCGCGGCTATTTCCGCTCTGGATAACGCATTGATGAGTGTCAATACGCTGAGAGCAAATATCGGTGCTATTATAAACCGTCTTGAACATGCTTTGACAAGCCAGGAAAACCAGGTGCAGAACATGCAGGCCGCAGAATCCGTGATTCGCGATGCTGATTTTGCACACGAGACAACACAATTTACAAGAAATCAGATTCTTTTACAGTCATCCAACGCCATGCTTGCTCAGGCTAATGTGCTCCCTCAGAACGTTCTCAGTCTCCTCCAGGGATAGCATCATATAATCAAGGTCTTGCCGCCGCTCTGAAATACAGAGCTGCGGCAACCCTCTTTATTAATGTTTGACAATTCCCGGGGCGATAAATGATTTTTTAATATTCCATCGTACCAGTACCTACAGGGAGCCTCCTGAATATGGGTGATTTCTTTAAGGACCTTGTTTATTCCAAAGAAGATGTATTGACATTTCCGGCAGGAATTCCAGGTTTCGAAAAAAACAAGGAATTTGTAATTGTAACTATTCCGGAATACCAGCCTTTTGAGTGGCTTGTCTGTGTGGACGGCTCTCGACTGCGCTTTGCTATTATAAACCCTCTGACTTTCCTCCCCGACTATTCTCCAAACATAGTCAAGGAACAGATGGAGGACTTGGCCATAACCAGAGCTGAGGATATCCTGCTTTATGTTATTGTAACTATCAGGGAAAACCCTCTGGAATCCACTGCCAATCTTGTCGGACCGATTGTCATCAACCGTACCAGACGAATCGGAAAACAGATCATTATTGATGACGAACGCTACACTACGCAGGAACCAATTCTGAGGAAGAAATAGACATGCTGGTCTTAACAAGAAAACTCGGCGAATCCATACGTATCGGTGATAACATCACCGTTAAAATTGTCGACCTCGATGGCAGGCATGTCAAGCTGGGCATCGAAGCCCCGAAGAACATTGCTGTCAACCGCGAAGAGATTTACGAGCGGATTCAACGCGAAAACCGCGCCGCCTCTATCTCTAAAGACCAGGGTCTGGAAAATATCGCCTCTGCACTACGAAAAAGTAAAAAGTAGAATCAAGACCTTTGCTGCGGGTTTTGCCTGAGCCTGAGGGCAAGCACAGATCTCAGGCTTCACTGCTGGCAGTCTGAAATGAGAAATCCTGCATATCTGCAGTCAGAACGTGGGTGCTTTTGTCTGAGGTGTTGAACCAGAACATGATTCTCTTCTCCTCAGTAGTGAAACAGTCACCTAAACTGGTCTTTGCTGAACAGGGATAAATCTCCTTGTACAACTCAACCGCTTGCCTGATTAGAAGTCTTTTCAGTTCGTTCATATTATTGTATCGGCATTTTTTTTACCTGGATTTAGCTTTTCAGCGGAGAAAATATGAATTCTGACTCAAAAAAACCTCTCTTTATCCTGACAATGGGAGATCCAGCCGGAATTGGCCCGGAAATCACAATAAAAACCCTTCATGATTTCAAGGGACCTTTTAATGTAGCTGTACTGGGCGACCTCTCTGTTCTTATCCAGGCCGCAGATATCGTGGGAATCTCTCCCTCTTTCAACAAAATCACATCATTAAAAGAGTTTGACGATTCTGGAATAAACGTCCTTGATCCTGGTATTATCTCACCGGATCAGTTCCAGAAAGGCAAAGCACAGGCTGTTTGCGGTAAAGCTGCTTTCGAATACATTATACGGGCTATTGACCTGACTATGAAAAATGAAGCCGCAGGAGTTATCACAAACCCCATAAGTAAAGAATCCCTGAAGATGGCAGGTATCAATTACCCGGGGCATACGGAAATCTTTGCGGACAGAACAGGTACCCGGGATTTCACCATGCTTTTTCTCCTCAAGAATGTGGGAGTAGCGCATGTTACCACCCATTGTTCCCTCAAAGAAGCGATAAACCTGATCTCTAAAGACCGTGTTCTGAAAAACATCCAACTCCTTGACAATGCCATGAAAAA
>DAOTAZ010000322.1:0-4335 GCA_035382965.1 Chitinispirillaceae bacterium
TATTGCTTCTTTGGTCTGAGGCATTACACCTGAATCAGCAGCAACAACCAGCACAATAACATCGGTTATCTGAGATCCCCTGGCACGCATCGCTGTGAAAGCCTCATGGCCGGGAGTATCGAGGAAAGTAACCGATCCCTGTTTGGTCTTTACTTCGTAAGCGGCAATGTGCTGTGTTATTCCGCCTTCTTCGCCGGAAATCACGTTTGTCTTCCGGATATAATCGAGAAGCGATGTTTTACCATGATCTACATGGCCCATCACTGTTACTACCGGGGCACGGGAAACAAGTTTAGTTGTGTCCTCTTCCTCTTTTGATTCATCAATCTCAGGAGCGTATTCAGTCATCAGTCGTGCCGAATAACCGAATTCGTCAACAAGAAGCTCGATGGTTTCAAAATCGAGTCTCTGGTTAATTGTTACAAAGAGGCCCAATTCAAGACATTTTGTCAGAACTTCTGAAACCGGGAGGTTCATCATATTTGCCAGTTCGCTTACTGTAACGAATTCCGCAACATTAAGGACCTTCCTATCGCTGGTATCCTCTTCTTTCTGGATTGCCTCTTTTTTGTATTTTTTCTTGGCAAAACCGGAGCCTATTTTGGCAAGGGTCTTTTTGATATTAGCTTTCAATTCGAGTTCATCGACCTCAGGCCGCTCATTTTTCTTTTTGGATTTCTTTTTACCTTTGTCTTTTTTTCCACCCTTGCCATCTTCAGTTTTCGGAGGGATAGTATCCAATACTTTCTCCTGTGAACTGGGCTTAGGAATATACGTATGTTCGCGTGATGGCTGCACCCGGGAGTATTCCCTGGGACGGTACTCTTTTTCGGTACTTGTCTGAGGAGTCGCAGTTTCTTTTCTGGCTTGCTGCTCTGAAACAGATGTCTGCTGCGCAGCAGCAGGGGAGACTGACTGTTGCACCGGGGCAGCAGGAGCTGCTTCAAAAGCGGCTTCTTCCTGAGGCTCCTCTTCCTTGCCAATCAGATCCTCTCTGGCCTTAGTGAGCATCTGTTTTTTACGCTCATATTCTTTTTTAATTTCGGCGCGTTCCTGTTCGAATTTCTTTTTAATATCATCGCGCAAACTTTCATCCACGGTGCTCATATGGCTCTTTACAGGAATACCCATACCACGCAGCATCTGCACGAGTGCTTCGCTGGAAACCTTGAACTCCTGAGCTAGTTTGTAAACTTTCTCTTTTGCCATTTTTTACCTCTCTTATACTAACCGGCTGAATCAGTTTCTGTGAACCGTGGACGATGCAGGAATCTGCACTTCCTGGAAAATCAGGGATTGCCGGTAGAGCTGCTTTCTTTATTTTCGTGTGCTTCATCTATGGCCTTTTTTGAATCCGCTTCGGATTCGGCCAGCGATTCAATGGCACTGGAAGCAATATCTCCCAGAACCGGGCTGTCCTCATTGTCGTTTTCGGCAAATCGCTCTCCGCGAGCCTCTTCACGCATCTTGTCAAAGGCCTCATCATAAGTTTCATCTTCGTCATCTGATTCCGTTGAATATCCTGCGGGAGCTGCTTTTTTAACAACAGACCCCTCAGGGAAATCAGGAGTTTTCTCAGCAGCAGGAGCAGCAACAGCTTCACTGAGTGCTGCATTACGCTGCTCATCAGTCATGGCCGCAAACTCCTCATCACCGAATACGTCGATCTCCTTGTCCAGCATTTTTGATGCAAGACGGATATTCTGACCCTCCCTGCCTATTGCCTGGGCGAGATCCTCTTCACGGATCACTACGACAATCTTGTGTTCACCTACAGGAATAACCCGCTTGACTTCAGCAGGAGCGAAGACACGTCTGACCAGAAGAGATAACTCATCTGTCCAGTTTATGATGTCGATTCTTTCGTTGGAGAGTTCCCGCACTATTGCCTGCACTCTGTTTCCTCTCATGCCTACGCAGGCACCCACCGGGTCAACTCTGCTGTCATTTGTTGTGACTGCAATTTTTGAGCGGTGGCCGGGGTCGCGGACAACCTTAACAATACGGACAGTTTTGTCAAATATTTCAGGTACCTCGAGCTCAAAAAGCCTGGCCAGAAATTCAGGACAGGTACGGGAGATGATTACCTGGGGACCTTTGGGATTATCTTTTACATCGGCAATACATGCCCGTATATTGTCACCCTGGTGATAATGCTCCTTGCGGATCTGTTCCTTGTAAGGAAGAAGCGCCTCTGTGCGCCCCAGGTTGACAAGGATATTTCCTTTCTCTATCTGCTGGACAGTTCCGGTTACAAGCTCTCCGATTCTCTCACTGTAATCTGCGAAGATCTTTTCTCTTTCCGCCTCACGTACACGCTGAACTATTACCTGTTTTGCAGTCTGGATAGCCATTCTGCCGAAGAGCTCGATGTCGAGATCCTGCACCAGTTCATCACCGATCTCGATGTCGCTGTCGATCTCCTTCGCTTCATCTATATGAATCTGCTTTTCGGGATCTTCAACTACCTCAACAACTGTCTGACGGGTGTAAACTTCGAGGGTGCCTTTTTCCCGGTCTATTTTAGCCTCAACATTTACCGGTTTGCCAAGGTACTTTCTGGCTGCGGTGGTCAGAGCATCCTTTAGAGTCTCAAGTACCAGGTCCATGCTGATGCTTTTTTCTTTTGTGACCGCACTCAGAGAAGCAGCGATATCCATCGCTTTCAAGGCTTCATTCTTGCTCTTCTTTCTCATTATTAAATCCTTCCTGAATTACTTGAACCGGATTTCTTCTTTTCCACTGTAAACATCTGAAAGAGGTATAACTACAGTATTGTCTTCGATCATGACCGTGAGTTTGTTGTCCTCACATTTGACAACCCTGCCACTGACCGTTTTCTTCCCCTCGATACCCTCAGTGAGGTGCAGCACAACATCTCGACCAATAATTCTGCGGAAGTCTCTTTCAGTTCTTAGTTGACGATCTATGCCAGGAGAAGAAACCTCGAGATTGTAAGGACGCCCGGCTGAGAAATTCTCCACATCCAGGAGTACTGACAATTCATTGCTGATATTTTCACAGTCACTTATTGTTACCCCGTTTTCAGAATCAACGGTTACCCGCAGAATAGAGCGTGATCCGGCATGGAAAAAACGAAGATCAAACAACTCAAAGCCAAGGTCCTTGAGTTTTGATTCAATCACCGGTCTGATCTTTTCAACAGAAGACATCACAACTCCATCTGAATAGCAAAAACGGGCTGTTCGCCCGTTCGCATAACCAAGCTGAAAAATTCTTAATAATATACTAACTGGGGGATACCAGTTCAAGACAGAAGGAAAGATTTTTTGAACAAATGGATTTAGTTGCTCTGATCAGGATTCCATGATTGCTTTACATGGTTTAGAGCCTGTTCTCTGGTAGAGATCTTCTCTTCAAGCTGCAGATCGTAAACCTCGGAGAGAATCTTTCCGAAAACCGGTCCGGGTTTATAGCCCATCTCTATCAGATCCCTGCCGCTTATAAGCGGGGCGGGTTTGATCTGTTCTTTCTCAAATGATTCAAGTCTGCTTTTGACAAAATAGTAGTTGTCCAGATTGCCGTGGCTTGCCAGACAATCCACCCTGTGCAGCTCCAGTTCGTCCTCTATAGTGGGCCTGGAGAGCAGCTTTTTGAGAGTCGAAAGTCGCATCCTGGTAACATTCATGAAATTCATGTGATTCTCTATACATGCTTCCACACTTTCCACCAGATGATTTGAGGCTTTGAGCCTTTTAAGTACTTCTCTGGAGATGGCAGCGCCTACCCGGTCATGGTTGTTGAAGCGAATCCTGTCTGAAAGAGAAAATGTGGCCGGTTTGCCGCAATCATGCAGTAAAACGCTCCAGGCAGTTACCGATGAAGGGTTCTTGTGCATAAGTTTCAGCGCTTTAAGTGTATGGATGAAAACATCTCCCTCAGGATGGAAGTCGGGGGGTTGGGGAACTCCTTTCAGGGCTGAAATCTCGGGAAGCACATATTTAAGCAGGTCGGATTGGTCCAGAAGCTCAATAGCGATTTCAGGTCTGTCCTGTAAGAGCATTTTATCGAGTTCTGCGAAAATCCGTTCTGCAGAGATGGAGACTATTTTCCCCGCATTTTCCTTTAGAGCTTCCCAGGTGTTTTTTTCTATGGAAAAGTTAAACCTGGCAGCAAATCTGACCGCTCTGAGCATCCGGAGGTAGTCCTCGCTGAATCTCTGAAACGGATCGCCAATGGCCCTTATAACCCCGGCTTGAATATCTTCGAGGCCCGAAACATAATCAATTATCTTGTCGGAGATGGGATCATAAAACATGCCGTTGATTGTGAAATCTCTCCTGAGAGCATCACTTCTGGCATCTGTGAAAACTA
>DAOTAZ010000323.1:0-4319 GCA_035382965.1 Chitinispirillaceae bacterium
TGCCGTCTATTTCAGATGCCCAGAGCTTCTTACCGTCCCTCTGTGCCAGAGCCAGCAAATCCGTCCGGCTGCCCCCGAAATACCCATGAGTATTGATCTGGTAAATGCAGGATTTGACATTCGCATTGTATGAGTTGTAAGCAGCGATTGTAGACCCGTACGATGCTCCGTCAGGTGCGGATATTTTTGTTAACAACTGCTTCTCATCCAACTGTTTTTTCACCTCCAGTATCAGCTTGGCCTGATTCTCATGCGAAAAAGAACACCCTTCCTGCGCACCGTTCACAGTCCATCCGTTATCCGGTTCATTCATAGGTTCAAGTGTACGGAAAAAAATTCCCCATTCATCGTTGAAATGCTTTACAACCGTAGTAAGGTAGTCCACAAACTGTGAATAATACCCGCTTTTAAGGTTATTGCTCCCTCCGGATCCGCCTGATGCGCATCCGCTTACGGTCATCCAGTACGGAGGAGAATTTGAGAAAGCTTCGGCAATAAACCAATCCGATGGAATACGCTGCTTTGCCGCATTGACAACCCACCTTTGCCCTGCATCTTTTGTCCAGTCATACTGGGCATTTTCACCTGACTTGAATCCATCCATCATCTTTCCCACTCCCATGTGGTTATGTGATGGATTGTCACCGCCGCCAATATTGTAGCGGATTATGGAAAGTCCCAGACCATTTGAGGTATCGAACAACAAATCCATAATGGAATCCCGGGCCTGATCAGGATATTTACCAATAATATTCCCCCACCAGCAGATCGAAGTACCCCAACCCTCGAATTCCTGATACCGCACCCCTGGATTCACTGCAACTGTTACAGCTTCGGCATTACCGAACAACAGTAGAAAAAAAAGCATTGAACAAACACACACTGCTTCCCTTCTGTTCTGTGTATTTTTCATTTTTCTCCACCTAAAGAGATGTATCTGAACTACCTGCGTTATTCAACGCAGATATTCAGATACAAATAAGATAAGTAGTATTTCTCTGTTTAAAATATGGTTTACTTTACCAGCAATACCCTTGAGCTGCCGATTGTCTTCCCCTGGCTTCTGATTTTCAGAACATAAGAACCTTCACTTATACCCGACAGATCGAAACTGTTGGAATACACTGTGCCAGATCTTTTCTGAACCGCAATACTCTTTACCATCTTTCCCTTCAAATCATAAAGATGCAGAGAAACCGGCCCATTTTCCGGTAATGTAAATTCCAGATTTAGAACCGAATTACGGCAGTTTACTTTCATACCTGATGACTGTACCACTTCAGGGAAAGAAACCGTTGCCACACTGAATTCTTTTATCTTTACATTGTCGATAAAAACCGCCGGAGTTTCAAGCCCTGCATTGAATCCTATACGGCCATTTGCATCTGTAGGATTCTCCATCGTGAACACAAAAGAGTATTCCTGCTTTGCAGTGGTAAGGTTGAAAGTCTTCCGTTCCGGCAGATAGCTTGTCCACGGGCTTTCATCCATCTCTACATTTACCTCAAGAGACCTGCTGGAAGCAGCATAGGCTTCAAATACCACCTGGTATGTCATTCCACTCTCCAGAAAAAGCCCCGCCTGCACAAGCTGAATATCATGGCTGTTATCAGCCACACTGCTGATATTTATTCTGTACTCTCCATTTGTAACGCTCCCTGTGCCGGAACCACTCCAGGTATTAAGAGTCCAGTTATCCGTACCTGAACTGAAATCTCCATTAAGCACCAGATTGCCATCAACAGTATTACGCTTGAAAACCGCAGTAACAGTTCTGTCACTGTTCATGGTTATTGTAAGCGGATTCTGACTGCCGCTTACCCCATCACCGCTCCATCCATCAAACACCCACCCGTCGGCTGGTACCGCAGTAAGTGTTACCTGTGTACCTTCCGGAAAGTTGGACTTGTTAGGAGAGCGATTTACAGTCCCTTTCCCCGTAGTCTGGATTGAAAGGCGATATCCTGAAGAAGCTCCGATGAACCTGTACCAGTTAAGCCTGAAAGGCTCGCCAGATCCTTTAAACACCAGATAGAGGTCCTTTACACCGCTGCAGTCGCTGACATCACACTCAAAAGTTTTCCAGGTGGTCCATCCTCCGGTATTACTGATTTCACATGTACCCACAAGCGTCCCTGTCTGACTGCCCAGCCGCAGTTCAATTCTGCCGCCCGAAGAACCGCTTGCTGCCCGTACCTCAAATCTCTCCGCTCCGTCTCCAAAATCCACTCCCTTGACACGTATATAATCACCGTCGGAAATGGAGGTAACCATTATCCCGCCCTCACTGCACACATCTGTTTTAATACCTGATTGACGATTGATAGTTTCAGCCTCTACAATGTCATATGGATCAAGGTATTTAATCTGCGGCGGACCATTATCCGTACAGACAGTCTTCTTCATTGTGCCATCAGCATTATAGTCAGCCAGATCAACACTTACGCTTCTTTTGTAAACCTGATTCGATACCCTTCGTTCATGGTAAAACACATACCACTTATCCTTGAATTCTACAACAGAGGCGTGATTGTTGTTACCCATATTAATGTTTTTACCGTTCACAGAGGGATTATCCAGAATAATCCCCTTATACTGAAAACCGGTCATGGGATTGTTACTTGTCATGTAATCGATTCTGGCTGAACTGCCATTGAAATCGGTAGAGTACGAGAAGTAGTAAATACCATTCCTTTTATGCATGAAGGCAGCCTCAAAGGAACGCGGGGCACTGATAGTCACAGCGGTTCCATCCGTGGAAATCATGTTATCGCCCAGTTTTATTACCCGCAGGTTTGTTCCAGGAGTCGATCCGCCTCCTCCAAAATAGAGATAAGCCTGCCCGTCGTCATCGATAAAAGCGGCAGGATCAAAAAGCCACTCCACATTACAGTTTGGCATGCTTTTATTTACAAGAGCTCTGCCTATTGCATCTTTATAAGGACCCTCTATTTTGTCTGCAACTGCGACACCTATCGATGAACCACCATCAGGAAAGTAAAGGTAAAACTTACCATTCTTGTGGGCAGCTCCCGGTGCGTAAGCGCGGTTTGCCCATGAAGCGTCCCTTGGTACTCTGAAAACTTCTCCATGATCAGTCCAGTTCACCATGTCATCCGATGAAATAAGGGTGTAATCAATGATATCGTAACCCTCCCCGTTATTGTCATCACGGGAACAGAACACATAAACCCTGTCATTCCATACCATGGCATTGGGGTCGGCTGTGTACTTATGGGTGATAATCGAATTATCTGCCATTGCCGTCTGGATTGCCATTATTACTAACAAAAGCAAACCCAGATTGATTGAACGATTTGAGATCATATGGTACTCCCCCTTACTGTTACTGATGTTTTATTCCTGTGATCAATTTACGCTTTAATATACCCGTACAAACCTATCTTGTCAGCAGTATTTTCGAAGCATGTATAATGCTTCCTTCAACTCCGACTTTGACAACGTAAAATCCGCATGGCAGAACAGACAGATCTAAACTGCCTGATTCACCTGTTCTGGTCCGAAAAACTGTGGACTTTACAATTTTTCCCTTCAGGTCAAAGATGTCCAACGAGGTTTTATCATTTCCGAAATCTCCCATATCTATTCTCAGCAAAGAATTTTTACAGCTCACATTGACAGAAGAGTTCCTGATGCGGTCGCCTGAATAAAGAGATGTGGGATCAAAGACCTTAACTGACACATTATCGATAAAAACAGCCACAGTTGAGGTACTCACATTGAATCCTATACGGCCTGAAATATCCGTTGGATGCTCCATCGTGAATTTAAATGTAAAGGTCTGCTTTGTCGTCGTCAGATCAAATTGCTGCAATTGCGGCAAATAGCTTGTCCAGGGATCATCCTTCATCTCCACATTCACTTCCAGAGACCTGTTTGATGCAGCATATGCATCAAATTTTACCACATAGGTCTTGCCGTTTTCAAGATAAAGGCCCGGCTGAACAAGCTGAATATCATGAGAGTTTGTTCCTGTACTCTCAATGTTTATCCGATATTCCCCATCCACTACACTCCCGGATGCACTTCCGCCCCAGGTATTGAGAGTCCATTCTTCTGAACCGGAACTGAAATCACCATTAAGCACCAGATTGCCGTCTGCAGTACCGCGTACAAATAACGCAGTAATCGCTTTATCCACATTCATCGTTATAGTTATCGGATTTTCATTCCCGCTCAATCCGGAACCGCTCCAGCCGGCAAAAACATATCCGGTCTGCGGCTGAGCCGTAAGGGTAACGGTTTCTCCCTCTTCAAAAGCAAACTTATCAGGATTTCGGCTTACAGTTCCATTGCCG
>DAOTAZ010000324.1:0-4314 GCA_035382965.1 Chitinispirillaceae bacterium
AAATGAGCGTGTATTGCTTGCTGGCAGCAATTTCTGGCTCAAAGATTCCCTTCTGAATCTGGATTCTGAACTGTTTTTTCAAGGTTCTGAATCCAGTATTGAATTTAATGCTGAGATACCTTTAAATCCCTCACTTGGATGGGCAATTGATACATCCGGCTACAGGACTGCCAGTGCAAGAATCAGAGGAGATAGCCTGGATCTTGCTGATATCAGTGTGCTTCTGGGAAGAGACTGGAGTGCTGAGGGCCCGCTGTCGATAGATCTGATCATGAGAAACCAGAATAGAATATGGAGCTTAAGTGGAGGGGTTACCATTTCGAACGGTGGATTCAGGTATCATCCGGAGAACATTAGCGTTTCTGGTATCAGCCTGGATGCAGCCCTCTCTGGTACGGTTCAGGAACCGACAGTCAAATTCATCGCTGAAACCGGGATGGCAGAGATTCCGGGTGGGGTAATAGAGGGTGCTTTTTGTAATGGGGTTGCCGGCCTGGACACCCTGAGTCTCAGTGAAGGCAGGGTATCTTTGCCTCAGGGCGGGTTGCTTGAAATCAGCGGTCGGCTCCCTTGGAACAATCCCGATAGAAATCCTTTTAGTCCGGGGCTGGATATGGATTTTGAGATCGTGAAGTTCCCGCTTACATTGATTTCCTCCTTTTTCCCGGACAATACGATCAGAGGAGGTGAACTGAGGGGTTCCGGCAGGGTCCGTGTTCTTAATAACAGACCTGTGTTAAACGGGCAGTTGCAAATAACGGATGGTGAGATCGGGCTTGTGGAGATTGAGCCTTCGATCGAATCGATTAATGCGGAGATCTCGATGTCTGCAGATTCGGTATTTATTGAGCAGTTTAGCGGAAAATGGGGGGATGGCAGATTCAATGGAACCGGAGCCATGGTCTGGGATATCTCCGGGTTGAGCAGTTTTTTCATCGATGCGTTTTCCCGGGATATCAGCTTTGAGATGATAGATGTTGCGGATGTGAGGTTTAATTCGAGCAGGCTGAATCTGTCTAAAACACGCAATGGATGGCTTTTGTCGGGAAACATCGATCTGGGACCCTCCAGGTATTTCCGTGATATCAGGATTACAGATCTCACTGGTGAGAGGGTTACCAGGCAGCCCGACCCGTTGCTCAGGAGTTTAAAACTACAGGTGAGAGTCAGTTCACTTGAAAATCTTACAATTGACATGAATCTGGGATATTTGGAAACCGAAGGGGAAGCTACGCTGACAGGCACAGCCGCTCTTCCCAATTTTACCGGAGAGATCAGGATCAATTCAGGGTATGTACTTTACCTTGACCGGAATTTTGAGATCGTGAAAGGATCGTTTTCCAGCTACGATCCTTATGAGTTTAATCCTCTTATTAATCTTGAGGCACAGACAGAGGTTTTTTCCATTGCTGCCGGAACTGAGGAATTGCAGTCCTACACTGTTTTCATGACGCTCAGTGGGACTTTGAAAGAGCCTCTGGTTATGTTTCGGGCGGAGGGGGAAAATGTAAGCGGGTTGAGTCAGGCAGATATAATAAGCATCCTGACACTGGGTCAGCCATTGGGTGCTGTTGGCGGGGATCTTGGAGAGCGTCTGAGGACTTTTGCAGGAGAAAGCCTGTTGGGGTTTGGCTCCAGACAGCTTGAGCAGATACTTGGGATCGAGAGGATAGAGATAAGGGGAGATATTTTTGCTATGGATTCTGTGCAGAGTCCAAGGCTCGCCCTTACAAAACGTGTCGGACCAAGGCTTACTCTCTCATACGAGACCATGTTAGGAAACCTGGCTCAAAGGAGAATTTTGGCACTTTTTCGATTGACCAGAAGGTTTTTTCTCAAAGGGGAGACTGATAGTGAGGGAGGGTCCGGTATAGATCTGATCTTTAAACTGAGCAGGTAATGAAGCTGATCAGAATTATTCTTCTGTTTGTTCTTCTGGTCCTTTCCGGATCTGCTGATACTCAGGCTAAGAGCAGAAGATGGAAGATAAGGGAGATAAGTTTTACCGGAAACAGCACTTTCAGCAGCAGAGAAATCTCAGATCTGATGGAGTTAAAAGCAAAGTGGCCTTTTTTCAATGATAACTTTTCCGAATTCCGTCTGCGGTCTGATCTTTCAGCCATTGAGGACTTTTATCGTTCTCAGGGTTTCCTGAATGTGGATGTGAGAGTAATTGAAACCAAACGTGATGAATCTTCAAAGCGGGTAAGGATCAATATTGGAATCAACGAGGGTGAACGGACTTTGATTGGTTCTGTTCAGATTGTGCTTCCTCAGTTATCCCTGGATTCCACACTGTATCGCCAAATCTGGAGCAGACCAGGCAAACCTTTTATCAGGCAGATGGTTGAGGAGGATGCGAATCTACTGGAGAGAAGGGTTGCTGAGAAAGGCTATCTTGAAGCAAACACAAATACAGAAATAATTGTGGATTCTGCCTCTCATACTGCTGCCATAAGGTTTAATATCAAAAAAGGACCAAGAATTTCGGTTGGAGATATCCGGATAGAAGGGGTTGAAAAGCTTAACCCGTTGGTAATTACCAGAGAACTGCAGTTCAGAAGTGGGGAAGTACTGACTCTGGGAAGGCTGAGGAAGTCAGAGATGCAGCTCTACAGGACAAACCTGTTCAGCCTGATAAATATAGAGCCGCAGTTGGGAGTGCCGGATACCTCAGATGTATCGCTTCTTCCGGACTCAGCTTACCCCATCAGGGTGCGTGTTGATGAGGCAGATTTTTTTCGTGCGGAGATTGGAGCGGGATACGGCTCTCTTGAGGGATTCAGGGGATCATTGAGAGCTTCTTATGGCAATCTTTTCAGAGTGGGGCACAGATTGACTTTCAACGGTAATCTCTCCCAGAGAATGCAGTTCGCAGAGCTGATCTATACGATGCCCTGGTTTTTAAGCTTACCGTGGCAATTTGATGGCTCGGTCTACTTTAACCGGTTCGATGATGAGGAGAATACATATTTCGGGGTTTTCAGGGGAATAAATCTGGCTGCCGGCCGGGAATCTGATTTCGGTCTGGCTTTTCGGATCTGGCTGAATTGGGAAGCAGTCGAGATACTGCCGGAGGAGAATACACAGAGTGTGGGTCTGGATTTAATCTATGATACCAGAAATGACCTGATTGATCCGGTCCGGGGGGGACTAAACCTGTTTCAGCTTGAAATTGCAGGGTTGACCGGATTCAGATCGAGCCAGTTTCTCAAGGTGATTAATGATAGTCGTATTTTCTGGAATATCAGAAACTTACGCTTTGCCTCAGGGTTGAAGCTTGGTTATGCCAGACCATTTGGAGCCACAGAAACAGTGCCCACTCAGGAACGGTTTTTCGCAGGAGGGCCTCGATCTGTCAGGGGATTTCAGGAGGGACATATCAGGGAGAATCCTGATGGCAGTTCAAAGAGCGGTACTTTGCAGTTGATTGCAAACATTATTGATTTCCGTTTTCCTCTTTTCTGGTGGTTTCAGGGGGCTCTTTTCCTTGATGCAGGGTATGTGTGGGAAGAGAATGAAATCTTAAATACTCCTTTTTCTGAATTGATGGGCCAGGTCAGATGGGGGGCGGGTTTCGGCTTGCGTCTGAATACTCCTATTGCGGTTATCCGTTTGGATGCGGGTTTTAAGATCAACAGACGGTCGGAAGAGAGGCCTTATGAACTGCATCTGGATATAGGGCAGGCGTTTTGATTGAGCAGAATCACTTAGTCCAGAGAAGAAAAGTACATATCTACCAGTTTATAATCCTGATTCCCAATCTCCTTCAGTTTAATACCTGAACCGGTTCTCATGTAGGTGTAAAGCCTTCTCTTTTCAGCAATTACATCTACAAGCGTCTGTTCGGAGCCGCTGAGGTTATCAGACTTTTGCAGATTGATGAACCGGGCCAGCCTGAAAGCTGTGATCATGGTCTGTGTGCTCAGTGAATTGTTCCAGGGATAAGCTGCTGATCCGGTGCACAGGGCAGGGGAGAGATTGTTGAAGGTGTGTTTGTCTTCAAACCCCTTTATTCCCGGTACAGGGTAGAACAGGGAGATTCCGATCTCTGTAGGGCGTTTCTGAAGAAAGAGAAGGTTCTCAACAACAGTCTCTCTTGTATCGAGCGGAAGTCCACAGATAAAGTAGGTTATAACCGGTATTTTGGCATTCTCAGCGATGGAAAGCAGTTCATCATAGCGTGAAAAATCGGCATTGCGTTTACTCTCCTTCAGGATGCGGTTGTCGGTGGAAGCGAGGGAGAAATTGAACTGAGCCATACCGAGTTTTATCAGCTCATGACATCTCTGAGGGGTAAGGAGCCGGTAATCA
>DAOTAZ010000325.1:0-4312 GCA_035382965.1 Chitinispirillaceae bacterium
ATGTTGTTGAGAATCTGCTCTGAAACAGATTGAGCCTCTTCCTTATTGTTTTCTTTCATCGCCTTTCTTTTGGTCTGTACGTGTCTGTAAATGGAGAAGAGAGTCCAGACAAGCAGTATCAGACCGGTGATCTTGATTAGAATTGCGGGAAGGTCCATAGTTTATCCTTTATCCTGTGAAAGGTTTGTGTCCTGGTGCGGAAGTCAATAATATTCGTTTGCCATGGTTATATATTGCTGCCGGTTTCATCGATATCAGGATTTTCCGGGGGAGGCAGGCTGATTTTTACCGCATTAAGCCGTCTTGATGCAATCTCCTGCCCATTCCAGAGAAGAACAAATTCATAATTTCCCTCTTCGGGAAGGGGCAGCCCATTGATATTACCCCCGATTTCAACTACTACTCTACGATTTTCCGGAGCCATCACTTCCCATGGCGGCATTTCCATGGAGAAAGGCCCGCCTTCCTTACGAAAAATAAGCTGCGCAGTGCCATTTGAGGCAACATCGGCAAGTGCCACATATATCGCGCAATTACCATGCTTGGATGGATAACTGGGACTGTTTATGGAACTGAACGTTCCTGCTAAAATGCTTTTACCTGAAGCTGCATCCCGATAGTAGTAATCGCAAATCACCATTGCTAAAACGATTGGTTTCATTGGAAAATCCGATATGAAATGGTTCCATTTCAGTGAATAGTTTCAGAGGACAGAAAACTCCTCATGCATCTTATTCCGCTATAAGCTGCTATAATATACTTAATAGAAACGTCTCATGGATTGTGATCAGCAGTATACGATATATCAGCCTTGATACCAATACCGGTATTGGAATAGGTGGAGAAGCTTTCGCAGGAACTACAGATTGGTGAGGAGATGATTGTTAGAAACCGATCATCATTCCCATAAAACAGGTATTCAGAAACAACTAAAACGACATATTATCCAGAGCACTACCAGATTGTGATGTAAACTATATTTATCAGGTGAAAAAATTACTGCTGCTGATTCTGATAACTGAAGCGGCGATGTGCAAATCGCTTGTCTTCCCGCCATATAAACACTCCTATGGGATAAGAAAAGCCACCCCGGCTCATCTCTTTATGTTCTTCGGACCAAGAACCAGGTTCGATGATCCTCAGGGATTAGCTACAACACGTCTTGAAACATGGGATGATCCCTCCACTGAAAAAGACGATGATGAGGTGGTAGTCTACGGTGTTAATTCCGGACAACATGAGATTATTTATAATACCTCCATGTGGGGTCTTGACTTATACGGAAAAAAAGGTTCCGGTGAGGGGCAGTTTCTTTTCCCCAAAGGAATTGCGGCTGATTCAAAAGGAAATGTGATCGTTGCTGATTCCGGAAATAACAGAGTGGTACATCTGTTTAATCCCAGATCCAAACTCAGATGGAAAGCTGCATATTATGCCAGAGAAAGCAGTGGTGGATTTAAGGGGCCTTCCAGAGTAGCTCTGGATGAAAAAGGGGATATCTATGTAGCTGACCGGGGTAACAGCAGAATTGTTATCCTCTCAAAAGATGGAGATGTAAAGCAGGCCATCCCTTCACATAACAAGTTTACCTTTGAAAACGGTCCTACTGCGCTTGCGATGGCCGATGGTTCTGCGAAGTGGAGCTTCTTCAGGAGAGAAAAGATCATTTTCTGTGCTGACAAAGGTGGAAAAAGAGTCTGGAAACTTGATTTAAACGGCAATGTTTTAAAAAAAACCAGTCTTCCTGACGGGTACAGCGCCTGTTACGGGGCAATTGATTATTACCACAATTACTGGATTACCGACAAGAACCGGCACTGCGTTCTTAAATTTGACCATGATCTTAATCTACTCGATATATTCGGATCCCATGGTACAGGAGACAACCAGTTTGTAGAGCCGCGAGGCATTACCATATATAAGAGATATGGTCAGGTGTTTATAGCCGAGCAGAAAGGGGCACAGTATTACTGGATCGGTACAGAATTAAAAAGTGCATCACTTAACTCTGCTCAAAACGTTCCATACGAACTGACAATAAAGGCAACAGAGTACAGCTTTGTTTCTCTTTTTTCTCTTAACGGAGCAGACACTGTTTACTATATGATCCGAAGAATGACGTTACCGCCGGTGTTTACTTTGCCTGTGTTAACTGAAAAGAAACTTGTTCCGGGAAATCAAGTAATTCTGAAAATAGAACCCACGTATTCATCGTACACATACAATGCGTGGTTTTATCCTGTCACAATTAATTAACCTGTTATTTTCGGGAGAGATGAGATGAGACTTCGGAAAGAAGAAATCAGCCGTAAACTTCTTCACCTTTTCGCGCTCGTGATGCCGATAGGGATATTCTATATGCCTAAATGGTCTATGCCTGATTATCTCCCTACAAGTCTTCTTGCCGTGTTTCTTGTAGGTTCAATAGTGGTTGAGACTCTGCGGTTCAGGATACCGGCGGTCCAGAAAGTCTTTTACCTTCTCTTTGGAAGCATGCTTCGTGAAGAAGAGTCATCTAAAACAACAGGTTCCACCTACGTTGTCGGTGCCGCACTTCTGTGCTCAATTCTTTTCCGCAATCATCCTCATATCTCCTTTATGGTATTAAGTCTTTTTATACTTGGGGATGCTGTAGCTGCAATAGTGGGGATCAGTATTGGAAGAATAAAAATAGGGAAGAAGAGTCTGGAGGGATCTGCAGCTTGTTTTCTGCTCTGTATCACTCTTTTTTACGGAGTTTTCCCGTTCGTCCCGGGACTTCTGGAACAGTGGGGAAACAGGGTGCCATTTCTCATAGTGCTTGTGACCTCATTTGCCATAACATTTTTCGAGCTCATTCCTCTGAAAATCACTCCCAAATTTACTATCAATGACAATCTGGCTGTGCCGGTGATAGCGGGATATACGATGCTTGGGTTGTCAGTTTTGCTGGGGATATAAATCAGAGCACTTCGATGGTAACCGGGAAGAGGATTTCCGCTGTGGCTCCTCTGAAGTACTTGTTATTATAAAGTGCTACCTTGCCATGATGGACATCCGCGATTCTTTTTACAAGGCTCAGTCCCAGGCCGTTTCTCTTTTTCAGAGTGGTAAAGAATGGTTCGAAGACTCTGTCCCGGATCTCATCCGGAATCCCTTCACCGTTGTCAATAATTTTGATGTAAAAGTGTTCATCGATTTCACCTGTATCCACTATTATCTCGGAACCCTCTTTGCTATGCTGCAATGCATTGCGTAAAAGTTCCTTTACAGCAAACTCAAGCAGCTCAGAATTGGCTTTGAAGGTCCCGCTGACAGTGCGGCTTTCGATAAAACGAACATTTAACTGAGTCCCTCCATTTATTTCCGGCCATCGGTTTACAACATCCCTGCATATGTCGCGGATAAGGTCAAATGAACTGGAGATCATCACCGCCGGCTCACCAAGCATCATAAGCTGTTGAATCAGACTGGAGATACGTTCAGTCTGCTGCAGGATCAGTTTTATGAGATGATTGTATTCGCTGGATTCACCAAGATCATTAAGCAGAGCGGAAGAGAGCGCATTAATGGCATTTAGCGGATTTCGTACCTCATGCGCTAATCCTGAGAAAAAAACCGGAAGCAGGGTTGGGTTGTTGGAGGAACTCAGTTCTTTTTTGTTTGATGTGATCCGCTCAAGTGCCAGGGAGACATGCCATCCAAGAATATCCATGATGCTCATGTCGGAACGATCAAAGTGTCTTTTTTCGGTGTCTGCTGTATATATGATTCCAAGAATCACACCACAGTTGCTTATAAGAGGCATACAGATCAGTGATTTAAGATCGTCGTTATTTTCACCGAATAAAAACGGGAACTGTTCATTTAGCTTTCCATAGTGGATTGAGGGAGTGTATTTGCGGCAGATAAGGCTGGCAGAGTGCGTTGAAATAGAAAATCTCACCCCTTCGCTCATCTTTCCGTTTTGAAATCGGGCGCCGTAGGCGATCTCTGTCTTTACAAGAGATATGCCGGCGATCGGTACCTTGAAAAGAGTTGCTATCTGGGCGGTAACATTGGTACAGAGCACCTCATGTGACCACCACCTTGTGCGTAAAAGGGAACGAATGCTCTCGATTGCCGTGCAGCAACACGTTTTTTCACTGACTGATGGAACAGAATTAGTATTGTTAGTGTGTCCAGAACCAGCATCAGCAGAAAACCGGGAACAGTCTGCTCTCCCAGGAAATTTGTTTTTAGAGTTGTACATGACCTCTTTTTCTTGTCACAACCCGCAGCCTGTCACCCACAAATATATTAGTTCGATTACTCATGGTCAAGAAGTATCAGA
>DAOTAZ010000326.1:0-4297 GCA_035382965.1 Chitinispirillaceae bacterium
GGAAAGGACCTATCTCTGTGTCGAGCTTGGATTGCAGAGTTCAAATGACAAGACACTCGAGCGGATTAACAGAGGACATTCTTTCAGGGATTTCTGTACTGCTGTAACCCGGTTGAATAAACTGGGGATCGAAACCGCGGCACATCTTATGATGGGATTGCCGGGGGAGAGTAAAAAGGAGATGGTGCAGACTGTGAAAGATGTTTCGGAGCTTCCGGTAAACGGAGTAAAGATTCATCAGTTGATGGTAATCCGGGGGACTGCTCTTGAAGCTATTTACAAAAGTGGAGAACTGAGTGTGCTGGAGCTTGAGGATTATTCACAGATTCTCCGTGAAGTGCTGCCGTTACTTAGACCCGACCAGCTCATCCATCGCCTGATGGCAGACTCCAGGCCTGAACTGGGGCTGATCGCACCATCGTGGAGTGCGGACAAAGCATCATCCATGGCCTTCATTCAGAATTGCCTTAAAAACAGCCCGGTTTAATTCATCGCTTTCACTTCGAAATCATCATAGTCTGCCGAGGCAATGGAATTGGTATTATCGGAATCACTGAGAATCGCAATTCCCTCTACCGGCGGTGGTTCTTTACCGAAGAGACGCTTGTAGTCTGCTCTGATGTCGACACGTTCGGAAACCCATTTGCCGGTCTCTTCATTCCCGCTTCTCAGAACTATTATTTTGGCGTTCTTGTTGTAGGGGCTGGAGATAACAGTTCCCACCTGAAGTGAAGAACTCCACACGTATTTCAGGATATTGTTCAGTTTGAAGTTGCCCTTGAAGACAATGTACACAGATGCGCCGCTGTCGTTTTTGTCTTTTCTGGTTTCATTGCCGCCATCGGGGAGCTGGTTGATTCTCCATTTCCAGGAAAGATGCGGGTATTGCTGTGCTGAGAACCTGAAGAGTTTTCCGAGGCTGGTGCATCCGCCTTTGGTGAAGATTCTGGTGAAAGAGTTCTGATTTTCCTGTTTGACAGAAAACATGGAGATATCATTTCTGCTTGGCCTCCATCCATAGGGTACTCTGTTGCCTTTTGTGACTGAGAAGGTGTCTACAACCAGAGTTTGTGGTTCTGTGCCAACCGAAGCTGAGGATATGGAGGAGAAAAGGAGGAGTGCTGATGAGAAGAGTGATAAAGGTGAATACATATTTCTACAGGGTATCATGGAGATTTTGCCTTGGGTTAAGTGAGTTTATGTATTTGGGTAGGAATCCCCCGCTGGAAGCGCCCCCTTAATAAGGGGGGGCAGGGGGGGATTCTTCTCTTAATCTACGAGCAATCCGTGTGTAGAAATTCGGAGCGGCAAACTGTTTATTTTCACTGCATATCTGATACCTCTTTGATCAAAATCCCGTTTCCTGAATAAAATCATAACAATCCCTGTGGATCATGGTTAGGGTTTGACTCCCATTCCCATAAATAGTAGAATTTTACAGTAGTACAAATATGGAGGTAAAAAGGTGAAAATTGAAACTTATGCTCACGGGAAGTATCAGATTTTAAGGATCCAGGAAGAAAACAAAAATATCAGTAATCTTTCTGAACTTAAGGATCTGATCGGCGGTTATCTCGGGCGCGGAAAAGTACATATAGCAGTAAGTTTCTGTGATGCCTCCTATATTTACAGCGGGGCGATAAGTGTACTGATTGAATGTTACAAAAGGATACGTGAAAAGGGGGGATCACTCTGCATTCTGGAGCCCGATCCAGGTTTGTTTGATATACTGGAAACACTGAATATTGACCGGGTGATCAATATCTATGTTTCCGAGCAATATCTTCCTCAATGATTATGGCACCAGTCTCAAGGGACTGAGTGCGCGGAAATTGTTATAACAGAATGGTTTTTGTGACGGAGCAGGGGAGATTCCTGCCGGCTTAACCTTCTCTCCGGTATTTTCAGATACAATCGGCAACTGCACTACCATCCCTGGCACAAGCCTGTTAAGATCGATATGCTTGTTGTATTTCTTGAAAAGCCACAGGGGAATGATATTTTCTCCCTTGTTGCAGAGGTCCCAGAGAGTTTCTCCTCTTTCAATTGTATGCTGTTTGAGATCGCTGACCATGTACTGGGAGTAAAAATCCTCCTCGATAGCCATGTGGTACTCCAGTCTTGCTGCCACGAAGTTTTCCAGGTCCGTCTCATTTTCAATAGGGATAAGCAGTTTGCTGTTCACTCTGATATCGGAGTTTGCTCCCATGTCGTTGATTTTCCGGATTCTTCTTGTCGGTATTTTAAGCCACTCAGCATAATGTCCGATTGTTTCCTCGATTGACACCCTGATCTCGGCACCTGTACCTGCTGATGACAGTACTACATCGAGATTGTAGATAGATATATCGAAATCGGAACGATCCAGTTGTCTTCTGTCCGATTCCGATTCCGATTCCGGCTCGGCAAGAGCAGGTGTCATGACAGCCTCTTTGAGGGAGTCGGGAATTGTTTCCTCCTGTGGTTCAGGAACGGATTTGACGGGTGCAGGCACTTTGGCGGGTGGAGGGATAGGGACAACGGTTTCTTTTTTAACCGCAGGGATCTCCTCCGGTGCCAGGATCTGCTGTACTTCGGCCCGGGCGATCTCGATGACTGCCTCGGTGTCTGCCACAACAGGAGCTGCTTTTACGACAGGCTCAGCCGCCGATTTAACCTCAGTGGGTCTGGATTTGGCAGAGGCAATTTCCACAGGTTTGGTCGCGGGTTTTTCGGTATGACCGGGAACTCTGAGGATCTGACCTGCGCGGATCCGGTTGTATCTGGTGATGTTGTTCTCGTAGGCAAGTTCATGCAGGGAGACTCCGAGTCTTGACGCGATAGCGTAGAGGTTGTCTCCTTTATTGACTTTGTAGTATCTGGGTCTTTCAGGAATTTTACTTTTAAGAGAATCGGGTATTTTTGCCAGTGCTGCGACAGCAGCATCTGCGGAGATCTCCGGGGGTATATGGATACTGAAACCGGCCGGCAGTTGTTTGTGCTGTTCAAAAACGACCGGACGGATTGCGGGGTTGAGACTGGCAAGGGTACCGGGAGAGATATTGAGATACTTGCAGAGAGTGCTTGAGCTGATATAATGGGTCAGGGTTATATCTGTGTATTTGACTGGTGACATAAGGGCGACGGTGGGGAAGTATGAGGCGTGGTTTTCGGCAATTTCGCTTGCGGCGATAAAGCAACTGTAGAAATTGCTTGATGCGAATTTGAAGGAGCGGCTGGAGTAGTTCTGAATGATGACCGCAAGGTCGGTTGATCCGGTCTGTTTGACAGCCCGTTTCATCCCGTAGACCCCATGGTTATATGATGTGATTGCCAGAGGCCATGTGCCCAGTTCTTTATAGCTTGAGGAGAGGTATTTGGCTGCGGCGATTGTGGAGATAACCGGATCTCTGCGCTCGTCAATACTGTAATCGATTTTCATCCCGTAAAGCCGTCCGGTGCCTCTCATGAACTGCCACAATCCTGCCGCACCTACTTTGGAATAGGCCTCGGTATTGAATGATGATTCCACATGGGGGAGATAAGCCAGACGAAGGGGGACTCCGTACTGGGTGAGGATTGCCCTGATAGTGTCGATGTACATGCCTGAGCGTACAAGACCCTCTCTGAAGCGCTCTGCCTGGCCCTGCTGGAAACGTACCCGCTCTGCAGCACCCTGGAGATCGAGTATGGAGGCGTGTTTTTTAAACTGCTCGAATAGTTTCTTTTCCTTGTCTGTCCAGGTGGATTCAGGATGGGATGTGATGTTATTAAGAGAGTTTACGATCTCTTCACGGAAGGTTTTGACATTCCTGGAGTCATAGCTACCGCTTATGCGTCCATAGATGATCTGAGGAAAATCACGGTCATGAAGCAGTCCCTCTTTTGAGGATACCTCTGTGTAGATTTTTTTCCAGAAATCCACGTTTCCTTTCAGGAATTCAGGAACGGGAAAAAGGCTGTCCTGAATGGCTGCGCCGAAGGACAGGGAAAAGAATAAAAAAGGATAAATACAAGGGATGAATTTCATCATTTTTTTTTCTCCGGGTTTTTTATTTTCAGGTATAGGAGAATTATAGAATCTTCCAGGAAATGATGCAAGTACTACGGGTCTTGATTTGTCAAGCTACCTGAATTCTCCAGCGGGGGACTTTTAGGCGTTGCCGGCGGGTGGTTTTGATTTGTATAATATAAGCATGGTTCTGGTGTCATCTGTTGCCTCAGATGCCAGGGAAACCTATTTTATCTATATCTGCTGCGCCTTTATTACCTCGGCAATTAAATGTTGCTCAAAGTGATAGGGCATAATTTATTTTCA
>DAOTAZ010000327.1:0-4285 GCA_035382965.1 Chitinispirillaceae bacterium
CGATTATTCGTGCGATCGGAAAAAACATCCTTCGCAACAGGGGAGATACTCCAACGATAATTCCTGAAATTGTTCCGGATATTACTGCCAGAACGTAACTGGGAAACAGAACAAGAAAAGATGACCAGGTTCCTGAGATAAGCTCAGGAAGTGAGTCCCACAATGTTCTTATTGTGACAATTGGAGAAGGAAAGAGCCGGCTGTTGGGGAAAATACGGCTGACACTTACAAAATGCCATAAAACGACTGCTCCGATTAAAACCAAAGCTCCTTCATGACCATGGAGAATCGAACAGGATTTTTCCGGACGATTACTTTTAATGCCTTTTTTCGCCGGCAAAATCTTTACAACTGATTTAGATGTACTCTTCAGCAATATACTGTTCATATAAATGCCCCATAACCGGTTGAAGCAAATGTATTGAGACGTTTTTCCATGTCAGAATGAAAGTAGCCCACAATCTGCTCTGAGAATCTTTTGAAAAGAGCTGATGAGAAGAGGTCTTGACGATTCCTGGGATGAGGAATATCGACTGGAACATCGGCAATGATTCGTCCCGGAAGAGTACCCAGTACAACGATCCTCTCTCCAAGATAGAGGGCCTCTTCGACATCATGTGTAACAAATATCACTGTACGTTTGATAGCCGATCCTCTCCAGATTTGCAGAAGAAGATCCTGCAGATGAGCCCGGTTGGCTGGATCCAGAGCTCCGAATGGCTCATCCAGCAAGAGCATCTCTGAACCCAGAGCAAGGGATCTTGCGATTGCGGCTCTCTGGCGCATGCCGCCGGAGAGCTCTCCCGGGTAGCATTTGCCCTTATTCCTTAGTCCTACCAGTTCAAGGTATTCATCGATGCAGGAAAGACACTCTGTTCTGGATATTTCCGGGAATTTTTTATCAATGGCCAGCATTAAATTATCCCGTACTGTCATCCACGGGAAAAGTGAATAATCCTGAAACACAAGGCCTCTATCGATACCCGGACCTGATATGGGGTTTCCCTTCCAGTAAAAATTCCCCTTGTCAGGATATTCCAGACCTGCTATCAACCGTAAAAGAGTCGATTTGCCGCTGCCGCTCAGTCCCAGAAGACAGATGAATTCTCCCTGCCGGACATCCAGTGAGATATCCTGCAGAATCGTATCTTCTCTGTTATAGCTGAATGTTACATTTTCAATATGAAGACCGGGCAGGTCATCTGCCTGCCCGTCCTTCTGAAAACCGGAAACATTATCCACTATAAACTATTCCTTTCCTTAAATTCATCTTTAAGTTTTTTCCAGTAATTATCTCCGGGATTGGCTTTTATGAGCGAGTCAAGAGCGCTGTTATAGAGATCCACTCTGATAAAATCCCGGATTTTAAGATCCGACTCTACAAAACCATCTGTAACCATCGTGTTCCAGAAATCGGTTACACCTTTGACATTGGGATCACTGGACTGATCGAGATTCGGATTATAATAGGCTTTTTCCAGAACCGATTTATCAAGTTTTACATATTTGCTTATATGCTCGATTGTTCCGGCCTTGTTTTCTCTGGTAAACTTTTCCGCCCGCAGAAGTGCCCGGATAAGCGCGGTCCACTTTTTTGTGTCATCAAGCGATTTTTTCTGTACTGTAATTCTGCAGCATGGATGCCCCGGAGCAAGATCCCTGGTACGTATAACCACTTTCAGCCCCTGGTTTTCAATGGAAACATCATAAGGACCCCATATTACACCTGCGTCAACCTGTTTACTTTTCACCGCTTCGATAACAGCCGGAGGGTTCTTGAGTTCAAAAAGTGTAATATCCTTTTTCCAGTTGATCCCTTTTGCGTCGAGCGCACCACGCAGAACTGCATCACCGGTTGCCAGACGCACTGTAGCAATTTTCTTTCCTTTCAAATCCTCCACAGATTTAACCTTTGGAGCATTTTCCGCGGTTGTGACGATTGCCGCATCTTCACCCATTATTCCACCGATAATTGAAAGTTCAGCACCCTTTGAAATGTGCACCAGAGGGGCGGTGGTTCCAAAAGCACCCACATCGAGCTTGCCCGCACGCAGTGCAGAAAGACCATCTGCGGAATTTGTAAACTCCACCAGTGTTACATCTAAACCCTCATCCTTGAAAAATCCCTCCTCTTTGGCTACAAAAATCTTTGCGTGACCTGTTACCGGGAGATGACCGAAAGTGATCTTTTGTGCCAGGACCGGATTTAAAAAGACTGCCGACAAAATGGCAGTGAATACAATCTTATACAAGAATTTTTTCATATGATAAAGCATAATTACTCTCCTCTATTAGTTTTGCTGTTTCCTGACAGGAAACAGAGGTTTGTAAATAAAGTTACCTGCATTCACCTGACCATCAGAATTTCTGTCTGAAAAGCACGTTGTTTCTGATGTACAGTTCCGCGACTGTTTTCACGGTTGTTAATAGTCCTCAAGTCAACTATCCTCTTTGCCTTATGGGTAGCGCGAGGCAGTTCGCCTGAATTGAGTACTTTAACCTGTCTTGGTTTAACCCCAAGCCTTACTTTTGTTAATTGCATAATCTGATTGACAAGGTATTCATCGGAAACAGTTGTGTGCACAGACCGTTCAGCCTCGATATCAAACTTTGCTATATGGTTTTCCTCCACAACAGTGATGCGGTATTCACCGGTTAAACCGGGAATATTCCGGACTATGTACTCGATATCACTTGGAAAGATATTTACGCCCGAAACAATGATCATATCATCGATTCTTCCGGTGATAGAGATCCTGGCAAGCGTTCTTCCGCATTCACATTGCTCACGGTTAACCGTGCCAATGTCACCGGTTCTGAACCGGATCAGCGGACGGGCCCTTTTCCGCAAGGTGGTAAATACCAGCTCTCCTTTTTCACCGTCAGGTACCGGCTCAAGCGTTACCGGATCGATTGTTTCGACATAGATATGGTCTTCTGCAAGATGAAGGCCGTCTTTTTTCTCGCACATACCTGCACAGGCGCCGAAGATATCGGATATTCCGTAAAAATCATATAAATCCGCGTTCCACAACTCCTCAATTGCTTTACGGGTTGCAGGGATCGAGCCGCCCGGTTCTCCAGCGACAATGATTTTTCTTATGGCGAGATCTCTGTGAAGATCGATTCCCTGCTTCTGTGCGGTTTCACCTAGAAACCAGGCATACGATGGGGTGGTCCAGATCATAGTAGCCTGGAACTCCCTAAGAATGAAGAGAAGCCGATCCGATTGGATAGTGCCTGCCCATATACAGAGCGCTCCGAGATTTTGCGCCCCGATAACATCCGGGCCGCCGACAAAGAGCGTGAAATTAAGCGCGTGTACATACCGGTCTGATGGACGCATCCCTGCTGCCCAGAAAAGACGTGACTGGACATCCTGAAATTCTGAAAAGTCCTCTTTTGTAAATGGACTCAATGTGGGAACTCCAGTTGATCCGCTCGATGCCGAGACAAATACGACATCCTCCTCTTCAACGGCAACCAGGTCACCCAGTAGGGGAGAGGCGACCTGACGGTCGCGTTCAACTTTTTTGTCGATCAATGGAAATTTATAAAGATCTTCCAGGTTTTTAAGATCATCCGGAAAAACACCATGTTCTCTGAAACTTGCTTTGTAATACGGTGAGTTTTGATATGCAAATTCCAGGTGCTCCTGCAGCGATTTTAACTGAAGTTTCTGCAAGTCATCCCTGGACATAGTTTCTACCTCATGGCTCCAGTATCTCTTTATCATAATACCAGCCTCCAATAATCCGCCGATAATAAAGTCTGTAAATTTGATTAACTGATCAGAACTTTGCCTGTAATATGAGTTCAGGCCATATCCATACCCTCGAACTAAGCGTGTATGAATCGCCAAAACTTGTGATGAATGCCCTTGTACGAGGGATGATATCAAGATTCTTGACAGGGCTCAAATTGTACCTGACATCGATATAGGGATAGATAATCCGCGAGCCTTCAACTGCAGTGTTCTCATCCGTACTTAAAGCTGCATCCAGATGAACAACTCCCGGACCTGCCTTGATTGACGTACCGACACTGCCGATGACACCAACCTGTGTGCGTTTCGGAAGCGTGCTGATCGTTGTGTCATTGACCGGAAAATCTTTACGTGTGTTTTTGTTGCTGAATGATGCAAAACCGCCTTTTACCCGGAAACCGGCATTTCCGGCTTTAAACCCTGCCTCAAGACCACCGCCAAATTCAGCATCACCTTTTTCAGTGTTTTTATTAAAATCACGGTTAAGTACCGTAAAGAATTGAGGTGTTAAAGAGAGTG
>DAOTAZ010000328.1:0-4278 GCA_035382965.1 Chitinispirillaceae bacterium
AGATAATTGCCAATGCAATTGCAGCGCATCATGAAGACGTCCCTCCGATTTCTGCTTATCCTATTCTTATTCAGGCTGCCGATACAATCTCGAGTACAAGGCCTGGAGTACGGAGAGAAACGCTTACCAACTATATTAACCGTCTCACTAAACTGGAAGAGATTGCAGATTCTTTCAGAGGTGTTTCCAAGACTTATGTTATCCAGGCTGGCCGTGAGATTCGCTGTATAGTTGAGCCGGAGCAGGTAAATGATGCTCAGGCTGAGGAGCTGGCAGGCCAGATCGCGCTGAAGATTCAGGATGAGATGGAATATCCGGGACAGATAAAGGTTACAATAATCCGAGAAAGCAGATACACGGAATACGCGAAGTAATCATGGAGTTCCGGAAAAATCAGTTTTCCTGCCGGAGACCTTTGTCTCCGGTTTGTTTTTTAAAGGATATTGAATCAATTGTGGAAATGGCACGGGAATATGATCTCATGCCCGGAGTGATGTAATGCGAATCCTTTTCATAGGAGATATATTCGGGAACACCGGGCGGCGGGTGCTTGCTGAACGTTTACCGTCCATTATAAAAGAGAAGTCAATCGATGTCTGCATTGGCAATGGCGAAAACGCTGCCGGGGGGAGGGGGCTTACAGGAAATCTTTTCAAGAAGCTTCGCAAGTATGGTGTGAACATTGTCACTGGCGGCAACCACTCATTTTCTATACCAGACAGTGATATCGGATTCATGGAAAATGAGCGTGTGCTCCGGCCTCTGAATTTTCCTCCGGGTAATATAGGCAGGGGAGCCACCGTAATTGACCTCGGGGATGGAAGAAAGATCGGGGTTATCAATCTTCAGGGGCGCACTTTCATGCATGAAGCGCTGGATTGTCCTTTCCGTACAGGGAAGGCAGCGGTTGAAGAGATTCGCAAGGAGACACCGGTTATACTGATAGATTTTCATGCTGAAGCAACGAGTGAGAAACTGGCGCTGGCCAGTTATCTTGACGGGATGGTAAGTGCCGTTGTTGGTACTCATACGCATGTACAGACCAGTGATGAGCGGATTCTTCAGGGTGGTACTGCTTACATCAGTGATGTGGGTATGACCGGGCCGGAGGATTCTGTGATCGGCATGAAAAAAAAGCAGGTTATCCGACGGTTTCTTTTGCAGACACCTGTCAGGTTTGAGCAATCGGAATCAGGGCCAATGTTAAACGGAGTGGTGATAGAAGTTGATGAAAGCAGTGGAAAGGCTCTTTCCATTGAGAGAGTTTACGAACGGGTGACTTTCAGGCATGAATGAAGATTTTATCTTTCTTTCCCCCCAGGAATCGGATCATCCCTACTCTGTCAGTGAAATAAACGAAGGAATTGCTCTTCTTCTGGAGTCTGGAAACTCGCTTGTGTGGGTAGAGGGTGAGATTTCCAACTGGAAGCCTTCCTCCAGCGGTCACATTTACTTCAGGTTAAAGGATCATCAGAGTCAGATTCCTGCTGTGATCTGGCGCAGTAACGTTTCCCAGTTGAAATTTGAGCCTCGTGACGGGATAGCGGTGAGTGCGATAGCCTCGATCAGGGTTTATCAGCGAGGCGGTTATTACCAGCTTGATGTCCACAGAATGCAGGAACTGGGCAGCGGGGCACTTTTTGCTGCTTTTGAGCGCCTGAAAGCATCTCTGGAAAAAGAGGGGCTGTTTGATCAATCACACAAGAAGCCTCTTCCTCAATCGGTACGCAGGCTTGGAGTGGTGACTTCAAAGAGGGGTGCGGCTTTAAGGGATATTATCCGGGTTGTTTCATCGAGAGCACCGCAGACAGAGATCGTAATTGTCGATGTGCAGGTGCAGGGTGACAAAGCTGCTGGCGAGATAGCATCAGGGATAAGATCTCTTAACGAGTATGGAAAAGTGGATTGTATAATTGCAGGGCGAGGTGGAGGATCAATAGAGGACCTGTGGGCGTTTAATGAAGAGATCGTGGCCAGAGCTATTTATGATTCCAGAATACCTGTTATATCTGCTGTAGGGCATGAGATCGATTTTACAATCGCGGACTTTGTAGCTGATGTCCGTGCAGCTACTCCCTCTGCAGCAGCAGAAATTGCAGTTGCTGATAACAGAGAGAATCTGCGATATTTTCAGAATTGTGCCGAAAGGTTCTCCGGTGCTGCCTGCCGCTATTTTAACAATGTTTATTCCAGGTTTACTATTCTTTCTGAGAGCCGGGCATTGCGCAGGCCGATAAAGATGCTTTCAGAGGCTGCTCAGACGATAGATGATATGGAGTCTCGATGTTGCAGGGAGATGGAGATATTGCTCAGGAGGAAGCATTCTCAGATATCTGCCGCATGCGGGAGGTTGAGCGGGCTAAATCCCCTTTCGATTCTGGCCAGAGGATACAGTGTAGTGAAAGGAGAAAACGGGGATGTCATTCGCAGTTCACAACAGGTTACAGTTGGTTCGCGGGTAAAGATAAGATTTTTCCGGGGCAGTGCCGGAGCGCTTATAAATTCCATCGATGATGATACGGAGTCAAAAACAGCTTTTTGACATCTAAAACACAGTGAATTAGTTTATCATATCGGTAGAGCATGAAAGAAAACAGAACATCAAAAAAAGTCTTGAAACCGGCAGTTGGAGAGCCGCTTTCGGTTTTGAGTTTCGAGCAGTCTCTTGAGGAGCTTGAGAGGATTATAGGGGAACTTGAGAGGGAGGATCTCAGTCTCGAGGATGCGTTGCGGTATTTTGAGCAGGGCATAGGAATGATCCGTACCTGTGATTCTCAGTTGAAAAGTGCTCAGGGACGTTTGACAGAACTTTTCAAAGGAGAAAACGGCCAGTTCATGGAAAAGGTGCTTGGTTTGACACTGGAATCGTTTTTAAGTGGAGATACTTCCGATGAATGATCTAATGCAGTATATCAAGAGAGTTTCGAAGGCAACAGATGAGACGCTCGAAAAGCTGCTTCCGCCTGAAACATCCTACCCCTGTTCGATTCATAAATTGATGAGGTATAGTACTTTCGCGGGCGGCAAGAGAGTAAGACCCTGTCTTCTGATGGCGAGTTATGAGGCCTGCGGGGGGAATTTCGGGGATCAAAAAGCTCTGGCAGCTTCAGCAGCACTGGAGATGTTTCATACTTTCTCACTTATCCATGATGATCTTCCATGCATGGATGATGATGATTTCCGCAGGGGTAAACCTACGGCGCACAAGGCTTTTTCCGAAGCTCTGGCTGTTCTTGGCGGAGATGCTCTCTGTATTGCCGCATTCGAGATCCTTGCATCGATCGGCAGGGTTGATATAGTGAGTGAAATGGCCCGGGCGCTGGGGACCAGCGGTATGCTTGGCGGGCAGGTGGTGGATATTGAATCTGAAGGAAAGACAGTGACAAGGGAAACTGTGGAATATATCCATCATAACAAAACTGCAGCACTTATCTGCTCATCTGTAAGGATTGGAGCAATGCTTGCGGGAGCATCTGATGAGGTCATGAAGAATCTGACTTCATACGGGAACAATGTGGGGCTGGCATTCCAGGTTGTCGATGACATCCTTGATGAGGAAAGTACAACTGAACAACTGGGGAAAGAAGCCGGAAAAGACCGTGAGAGGGGAAAGGCGACTTATCCTTCTGTCTGCGGTCTGGAGGAATCAAAAAGGTATGCCCGTGAATTGACGGATCTTGCCTGGAAAGACATATCTTTTCTGGGCAGCAAGGGAAAAATCCTCCATGATATGGCAGAGTACATAATCACCCGTATTTCCTGATACATTATCATGAATCAATCCCCGCACAATCTCTTCACTTTCCGGTAATCCTGATCATATAATTAGATCAGTTATGATCTGATTCTGCCGCCGGTATCTATGGTCAGGAACCGGGGCTGTCATTTTTTACCAGAAGCAATAGATATGACTGAACCATTCAATCTTTTCCACTTTTTCTCTCTTCTCTGCGGACTGGCCATTTTTCTTTACGGTATGCAGCAGGGAGAGAAAAATCTCAAGATGATAGGGGGGAAGGACCTCCGCAGGGTTATTTCTGTTATCACCCGTCATCGACTCAGCGCCTACTTTGCCGGTTTTGTCACAACATTGCTGACTCAGTCGTCAACAGCCACGACTGTCATGCTGGTGGGACTGGCGAGTGCTCAGCTTATGACACTGGGTCAATCGCTGGGGATGATACTTGGTTCCGATCTTGGTACGACTCTCACTGTGCAGTTGTTTGTTTTCAAGTTTTATTATTATTCCGGCAATTGAATATTTCTCATTCTATGCTG
>DAOTAZ010000329.1:0-4277 GCA_035382965.1 Chitinispirillaceae bacterium
GAGAACTTTTTGCACTGGTTGGAGTCATCCATTTTGGTTTTTCCTGCATCAATCTGGGTACTTATCTGGGGGTAAGTGGATCAGCGGTTTCAAAGATGATCTCCCGGTGTAGCAGGATAAATGAACTGGACTTTCTGAAAGAGATGGTTTGTACGTAGGCTACGCTATTCCGATACAGTTGTAAAGTACAGCATCGGTTGATGCCTGTTCCCACCTATTGTCAAAACCCTCAGTTCTTTATCCTCATATTGAATTAGAACAGGATATTGTTTTTTTCAAACAAGAAGATTTGGTAATTATATTCGGAATTGAGAAGAGAAGGTTGGTTAGATTTCGGCTTTGAGAGTCGGAGGATGGATAATTTACCTGCGAGGCGAAACAATGATCAAGCAGAGTCCATAAGTCACCTCTGAGGTGAAATAGAGATCCAAATGAAAAGTCCTTATTTCATCTCCGAGGTGAATCAAAATGCAAAAAAAACATTACAAACCGTCTAGGTATTATATTATTATTCTCCCTTAAAACCATTCAATAAGGGTTACTTGATCCCTCCAGATGCAAGGAGAGAAAGATGTCACTTTCAGAGGTAATTAAAACTGCTCTTGATCAAATCCAGAGTATAGCCAAAACTGAAACGGTTATTGGAGACCCAATCAAAGCAGGAGATGTCACTCTGATTCCCGTATCACGCATCTCTATCGGGTTTGCGGCTGGAGGCGGAGGAAAAGATCAGAAATTCGGAACCGGCGCAGGCACCGGAGGAGGTATAAATATCAATCCGATCGCATTTATCACAATCACAGGTGATAAGGTACAGGTGCTTCCTGTAGAGCCTGGTGAGCCGTGCATAAATAAGATCATGTCTCTTGCTCCTGATATAATGAGTAAAATCTCTAAATATCTGAAGAAAAAGGACGAAATTAAATCTGATCAAGAGGAAAATTAAACCTTCCATACTGAACAGGGACTGTTTTTCAGTCCTGCTTGTTTTTCCAGCCAACTGAGACAGCACAGGCATAAGTAATTAATCGGGAGAATTATGTTTGACAAAAAAGATCCGGGAAATATCTGGGTATCACCAGGTTCTATCGATGGAAACGGGACATGGGAGAAACCATACAGCACAATAAAACAGGCGCTTGACCGGGTAAAACCCGGAAACACAATCATATTGAGCGAGGGCATCTATAGCGGTGATCTGACAATACAGGTTTCAGGAAGTGCCAGTGCGCCAATCAGAATCTTACCTTATGAAAAAGGTACTGTCGAAATACATGAGTCATGCTGGTTTTTCTATGATACATCCGATTTGATCATATCAGGTTTGACCTTTAAAAACTCCCCTTCTGGTGCAATATCGGTAATTGGCAAGTGCCGGCGGAACCGGTTTGATTGCCTTACTTTCCTAAGTTGCGGCAACGCTGACAGATCATCCTGTACTTTGTTTTTCGGTGGTTCAGGCGGAGAATTTAATATTGTGGAAGGTTGTGTTTTCAACCGGGTAGAAATAAAGAGGTCAAAGCCAATAACCCCGGAAAATGCATCCATCGGGCTTATGATTTCTGAAGGCGATTGTGATGGATCGAAGCTCAGGAATCATGTTTTCAGAAGAAATCATATTATCAATTATGATCACGGAATACTGGTAGGGAGCAGTGATTCCAATAATAATCTGTACGGACATATAGTTGAGAACAACACTATAGAAGAGTGCGGGTCAGGCGCAATCGCAGTAAAATGCGGTGATACACAAGTAAAGGGTAACCTGATCCTTAACTGCAAAGGCAAATCAATTTCCCTGCTGGCCGGAACAGGAAGTATAGTGGAAAACAACCGCATTATTGACTGCGGATCAGGTATCACAGTCAATGGAAACGGGCATACTGTCGCTAATAACTGCATTGTACGCTGTGGGGAAGAGGCAGTGAAAGTCTGTGCAACAGACGGAAGAAGCATTGCCGCCAGTAACCTTCTTATTGAACACAATACATTTGTGGACTGCGGTTCAAAAGAGTCACAATCCAAGCCCAGAATAGCAGGGATTACCATAGAACCGGGTACCACATGTGCCGTACGACGTAATCTGATTCACGGTCATGGAGAAGCATTACACATTGTAAAATCGGTCGATTATATTGAAGATCTGCAGAAAAAGGAGATCTCGACTCCAGCCCGGTATGTTGTTCAGGATAATGCAGCATCGGGAAAGTGTAATATTTCCGATGGATTTACAGTTGTAGAAGCGGACTTTTCATCTCCGGAAGCAGGAAATTTTGAAAACACTACAGGTTATGGCGCCAATGGCTGGGTGACAGAATCGGAAATACCCGCTGAGAGTGATGATTTTATCTTAGATTATGAAACAGATTTTCATATTCAGGAAGATGAGAATGGGGAATTGATTTTCCCGAAACAAGAATTGGATCTCTCATTTTTCGGAGACTTTGAAGATTCACAGACTCAAGAGAAATGAAAGGCATCAGATGATGCCTTTTCTTTATACTCACTATTTCAGCACATAAAATGGCACATTAAAGCTCTGTATCCCCGAGCTGATATTAAGCAGATATCTCCCCGCTGAAATCGTTGACCCTGGCAGAGCGATTTCCTTAAATCCACTTCCGTACATGTTTCTTTTCTTCCAGAGAGTCCTTCCCCCTATATCATAAACTCTGATAGCAACATGCGTTGGATTTACAAGAGAAAACCTGACAAAGGGATACCCGTCTTTAAAAATCACAGACGGCTTAAGTACAAGGTTTCCAAAGCTGCCGAATTTCTTCTTTCCGGCAGAGACTTGTGATTTCAGGATACCAGATGCAGTACTAAGCAGCGGCTGTGACCCGTCAGCAAGTATTCCTGCCTTTAATTCCCAGATTATTGCTCCGGCAAAACCGTTATCGACGCAGTATTGCGCTTTAATCCCTATTGAAGCGGTATCATCATAGGTGCAATACTCACCTGTTGTGGAGAGACAATACGGCACTTTTGCAGTTTCATCCCAATATCTTGTGTAAGTTCCGTTCTGAAGGTTTTCTGCAATAGTCGAATAATGCATCATCCCGGGCTCTCCCTGTTCACCGGCACCAGCACCGGTATAGGTTTTATTTGGCCCCGCACATCCGGCAAATGTCCGTCCGTAAAAAGCCATTCCAATGTTGAGCATGGAGGCAGGAACGCCCCTATTAACATAGTACTCCATACTCCTGTGTAATGACCAGTTTTCCTCAGACCCGTAATCGTAAAGAGGGCTGTTGATCCATGCAAGTTCCTGCCCCCAGGCTCCGGTGTAATCGTATGTCATAATAGATATATAGTCGACATCAGGATAAAACTGCTCCACAAGAAAATTCTTCCCATGATATGATCCGGCCGCGATTGCCAGAGTTATGAGTATTCTTTCTCCAGGCATAAGGTCCAGGGTATCCCGCAGCTCTGAAAGAAGTGTAACGAAATTCTGAGCATCCTTAGGAGTTCCATTATGTTCACTGAAGCAGGGGTACTCCCAGTCGATATCAATTCCATCAAAATTGTACTGCTCAATCAAGGCCCGGGCTTTCGAGCAAAAATTTGATCTTGAAGCTGCAGAACCAGCCAAAGCAGGAAAATTACCCGATCCGGTCCATCCTCCAATTGAAGGCAGAACCTTAACATTATGCTGATGTGCAAGGTAGACAAGAGAAGTAGTGGAATCGTAGGATTCAACCGGATACCAGATTTTCCGGCCAAGCAGTACTATCTCATCTGCGTATTCATCAAAGGACGAGATATCCCCATTTGTTTGTGGTTCGAAAAAAGCATACTGAATATGAGTCAGTTTGTCATAGGGCACATCCTGAGGAGTATAAGGTTTATCACCATAGATTCCCCAGTTAGTAAAATAGGCAACCACATTTGCCGCCCAGGAAGAGTTGAGTAAAAGAAAAATGATTATAATAGCTGCTGGAATACGTTTGATAAGCATTCTCTTTCCTTTGGCTTACTGTTTCAGATATCATACTATAAAAAACATACATGCTTTTTTTTCTGTTTGCATGGAAAAAACATATGGAAGGATCAGTTACCCAACTCTACTTCTTAATCAGAATCGGGATGGGTAATTCTGTGAGATTTAGTGGTGGTCGTGATTTCACCCCAGAGATGATTCTATGACTTAACGTGTTAAGTCATAAATTCGCCCCAGAGATGATTCAGTGATTTAACAAGTTAAATTAAAATCTCATCGGGTGTGCGGAATTTTTTGTGTAAACTGGTATATAGTGCAGGTGTATTTAATG
>DAOTAZ010000330.1:0-1094 GCA_035382965.1 Chitinispirillaceae bacterium
TCGATCGCATAATCGAATACTTCAAATATTTCCTCTAACTGCTTCCACGACAAGTAGTTAGCTGCAGAATCGAAAAGCTCCGAACGCGGGAGTCCGGAAAGAGTACCATTGATGTCTATTGCCCTTAACATGCGATGAGTCTGGCGATCCTGATCACACGTAAAGGCCATCATTGGCGCGATCAGACATGGAATCCCCTCTTTGCGAACCTGCTGCGGAGGAACCCTTGGCCGCTGCATCATGAAATAAACCTCACAAAAATCCCTGAGTTTCCAAATCAGTCCTGTGTCCGCAGTGACAGCATGAATTCCCCTGCTGTCACTGCGGATCGCGGCAACAAGGTTGAAAGAATCATCACAATGACTTTGACTTATAATACGGCATAGATTCGAAAACCCGGCATCCCCATCAGCATAAAGCACTGCAGTTCCGTCAGGGCCACTCATTTCTGCGGCGACTATCGGGGTGAGACCGTGTTCCTCACAGCATCGGAGAAACTCAGGAAGTCCGTAGAGATTGTTACGGTCCGCAATGGCAACAGATGAATACCCCAATTCCAGGGCAGTCCTGCATATCATGTCGGGTGAGAGAACTCCCCGGAGCAGGGAGAAGTGGCTGACAGCGTAAAGCAGGGGCTTCATAAAGGCGGTTTGTTTCCTATATCAAGTTCCGCTGTCCAGGAGAGCTTTTCCTGTCTCCTGCGCTTCTCACTCCAGCAACAGCAGTATCTTTCATGCTACCTGCCGTCCCCAGAATCTGATCGCGTTGTTGCCGTAATTATTCCGTATCGAATCGATAGCATCCATGAGGTGTTCCTCTTTCTCATTGTCAGAAAAGAGATCCACCTGACCGTAGGGAAATGTGAGATCATGGAATCCGATGCCTAACTCCGCGATACGCACTCGCCGGACCCGGATTTTCTGCAATAGAGAAGCACAGTGTTCGTAGAGGCTCAGATCTCCTCTGATCGGCACCGGCAGGGTTATTCTTTTTGAAGCCTCTCCCCCGTCACTGTAGGTCAAATGGAGACGGATAGATTGTACTGCCAGGCCCATTTTGCGGACTTGTGCTCCTGCACTGGAAACAAGGCCAAA
>DAOTAZ010000330.1:1104-4255 GCA_035382965.1 Chitinispirillaceae bacterium
CGTATTCATCATTGGTCTGTTCACCAAAAGTCAGAGTCTCACATACAGAAGGCGCAGGTTTCTCAATCTCCCGCACCGGAGTATCATCGATACCCCTGGCCTGGCGATGGATTTCATGTGCTGATGGCCCAAGAACAGACAGAAGTGAACCCAGAGGAATATGGATGAGGTCCTTTATCAGTCGGAGATTAAACTGGAGAATCTGCTCAAGAAGCCGCTTTTCGAGTCCGGGAAGAAAACTCACCGGAAGAGGAGCCATGAAATCCTCCTCACAACCATTTAAGACCGTACACAAACCCGCAGGTTTTATGACACGGGTGGCAATTTTACTTACAAGACGGTTTTCAGCCAGGCCGACCGCGCAATCGATACTGCATTCTCTCTTTATCAATTTACGCACAGAATCGGCTGTATCGACTGCCGGGCCATGAAGGCGGTCGGTGCCGGTGAGATCCAGAAAAAGATGGCCCGGACCAGCAGTTTCAGCCAGAGGAGTAAGCTGCGATGCCTGTTTCAGAAGGAACTGCTCTACACGGCTGTACTGTGCCGGAACAGGATCTGTTACCCGCAGGTCAGGACACTTGCGTTTTGCCGCCTCAAGCGGCATTCCCCGGTACACCCCAGCCATAATAGCTTCATCTGACACATCACCAAGAATTCTGCGGGAACCCGCAGCACGAACCCCAACCGGATAACCGGAAAGCTTCGGCTCCAGCATCCTGGCTACAGCAACATAGAAATGGATTATGTTTATGTGAACAATGCTTCTCATCATGGATCAAACGAATCAGCAACATTGATTAGATTAGATAACACAGATTGTACGGGTTAAGAAGCGATATTTCCGATTACGAGCGCCACTGCCTTAACACATAAAAATAAGCAGGTCCCGTGCCAGGCACGCGGTGCTGCATCTGTCATGATTACGGTTTTATCTGTTTCCATTCTCTTTTTCTCCTTTACGCCTCAGCATCTCCGCGTGACAACATTTCCCTCAGTCTTCTTGCATTCTGTACAGCCTGACCCTTTGAGTGATTATTGAACACAACCAGCACAATTGCAGTCCTGGCAGCCATGTTCATTATGCGGGGAATCCATTCAGAAAGCTCTGCATCACTGTAGTGATAATCATACCGCGACACGTTATCACCTCTCCACCAGTTTTCTTTATTGCGGCCATGAAACCGCACATATCCTGTATGCGAAGTAACCATATCACAGGGCTTTAGCAACCCCGGCAGATGCGGCTCATCTACATTCACAATTGCAATATCCCGCTCCCGCAGGCCGTTGTACACCGACTCAGACTGCCAGTGACCATTCCTGAACTCCACCGCAAGAGGCACATCACTTAACCTGGCACAGAGCCGGTCCAGATAAGTGCGGTTTTCACGGTTATAGTGGAAACTGAAAGGGAATTGAAGAAGAACAGCTCCCAGCTTGCCGGCCTCGATTATCGGCGCGATTCCGCTCAAAAACAGACGTGATTCGGAATCGAGTGTTCCGGCTGAAACCTCATGAGTCAGCGTCTTATGCGCCTTCACTGTGAATATGAAATCAGGACCGGTCTGCGATACCATCCTCTGCGACAAACCTGCATCGGGCATGCGGTAATAAGTAAAGTTCAGTTCTGTCATGCCGAACTCAGAGGCGTAAAACTTCAGATAATCGCTCCCGGAGAGCCCGGGAGGATAAAGAACTCCCTGCCATTCTTTATAGGAGTAACCGCTTGTGCCCAGAAGAATCTTTCCCATGTTATCCTGAATTTCTAAAGCCGCTTGTACCTCCAACACAGATCATCCATACGGCAAATCTGAATGGACACCGGCAACTTGTCTGATCGCTTTTAACAAATGAACTATTGAAACCAGATTCAGTACTTTCTTATAACTCCAACCAACTTGCCTGCCACCTGAATCGAACTGGCCGATGAGAGGACGATATCGGGGTACGCGGGATTCTCCGCATGAAGAAATACCTTGCCGTCTTTCTTGATAAATCGCTTTAGGGTAGCATCTCCATCTATAATAACTACAACCACTTCCCCGTTTTCTGCGGATTGTTTTTTGCGTATAACGACTATGTCTCCGTCTAAAATTCCCATTCCTGTCATGCTGTCGCCTTTTATGCGTAACGCAAAAAGCCCCTCACCCCTGAAAATCGATTTGTCCAGAGTCACATAACCATCGATGTTCTCAATGGCTGTAATCGGCTTGCCCGCAGCGACGTTTCCTATCAAAGGAACCTCACAACTATGGTCATCGGCAGCCTCCATAGAGAAGCCGGCCGTTATCTCTATTCCCCGTGCTTTCCCGGCAAGAATGCGTATGTAACCTTTCTGCTCTATCAGGCGAAGGTGTTGACGAACATTATTTGGACTGCGATACCCCAGACCCTGTGCTATCTCGCGCACAGTAGGAGGGAAACCGGTATCATCGCGATGCTTTACAATAAAAGAGAAAACCCGCTGCTGTTCCGGTGTCAGTTCACTAAGTGTCATTGCTTTATCCTCTGCTGATCTTCCCGGCGATAATCAGTTTGCGCTCACCCCCGGGCATGCTTACAAAACCGCCTTTCATGGAAAACCCCTTTGTTGACAGGGGAACAGCGCTTTTCAAAACGCATCTTTTACCCCGCGAGTCCTGACGCGGATTCCATAAACGCAAAGGCTGAAAAACAGGAAGCGCCATCTGTATCGGTGCATCAGCATACATTGTCGTATCTATTCTCATCGGGACCTCCAGTCGCTTATTTTTAAATATACTGTACATTTGAACAGTATGCAAGAAAAATTTTGTAAAATGCTTTTTCCCACTCCCTAATCGTGCTGGTGTCTTGATGATTTAGCAACTTTAAGTCACAATTTCGCTCCGGTTATTTAAGTCACGATGAGAACTCCTGTACTCCCGTCAGTAATTGTCATTTGTCACTTCGTCGAATTTGATATCATTAGATCACTAACACGCTTACCAGTACGAGCACCGCTGGCTGCCAAGTTTGACATCATACAGCTTTCCTGGATTACACTTCAAAAAGTTCCGTTTAAAGAATGCTTTCGATGCCGATTCCGATACCGATTCTGGCCCCGATTCTGACTCTGATACTTCTTGACCATGAGTAATCGAACTAATATATTTGTGGGTGACAGGCT